>CANQHX010000004.1 GCA_947623905.1 uncultured Lachnospiraceae bacterium | reverse complement strand
ATAAAGAAAAACTGTGTGATTGGGAAGAGGTTTCGGCTTCTTCCCTTTATTTTTGCCAACTATAATTTTACACTAACGCACATTACAATTCTCAGTTGGCGAGAAAAACCAGGGATCACAAAACATCGCCTATAAAATAAAACCCACCGCCCCGGTGGCAATGCCTGCTGTATACAAAATCCCCGCCGGATGACCCACAGGTTACATTTTGAGGGATCGATGGTATATCTTAGCCCGCGGGCATTTGCGATGGCCGGAAGATCTGCACTGTCTGAGCCCCGAAGGGGCGAGTTTGCAGATATTCCGGCCGCTTTTCGCAAATGACTGTGAGGTTAGATATACCCAATCCGTCAGACCGTAACCTGTGGGCCATCCGGCGGGGTTTGTATATACAACATACATTCCTGCCAGAGCGGCATGGTTTTTTTTACAGCAGATATTCTTTTACAGAGCTGCCTGTTTTTACACTGCGGGATCCGTATCCTCGATCTCGTGGATCGCTTCCTCCACCATACTTTTCTCCCTGCGGAACAGGTCGTAGATACAGGGCACCACAAACAACGTCATAAGGGTGCCGTACAACAGGCCGCCGATGTCTACCACCGCCATAGGCTTCATCATGTCGGCGCCCATTGCCGTGGAGAAGAACATGGGCGCAACGCCCAGGATAGTGGTCAGAGCTGTCATGAGCACGGGGCGCATACGGGTGCGGCCGGACTCCAGAAGGGCCTCCCGCTTGCTCATGCCGGAAGCGCGCAGCTGGTTGGTGTAGTCCACCAGCACGATACCGTTGTTTACAATGATGCCCGACAGCATGACAAATCCCACCATGCCGATGATGCTCACCTCGTTGCCGGTGAAAAACAGCGCCAGGAAGCCGCCCGTAAAGGCAAGGGGCACGGTAAACATGACGATAAAAGGCGACAGCAGGGACTGGAACTGGGCCACCATGATCAGATACATGAAGATCAGCGCCAGCACCAGCATAAGAGCTACCTGCTCCATGGATTCATTGATAGTGGCGTCCTCGCCCGCCATTTCAATGTTATACCCGTCCGGTATGTCCATTTCCCCGATCTTCTGGCTGACCGCATTGCTCACCAGGCCGATGTTGTGGTCCTCGTCGATCTGCGCGGAGACGGTAAGCATTCTCTGCTGGCTGTCCCGCCGGATGCTGCTTAAGCCCTCGCCCTCGGTAAAGGTGACCAACTCCGACAGTTTAACCTTTTTCGTCTCCCCTTCCGTATCCGTGTAGCTGACTTCTATATTCTCCAGATCCTTCCTGGTCATCTCCTCATTTTTTTCATCCAGTACAAAAATATCATAATCCCTTGCCGGGTCGTCCAGCGTAGAAGCCGCCTGGCTGTCCGCCAGTTTCGCGTACACCAGCTGGAACACCTGGGCAGAGGTGAGATTGTATTCCGCCGCCTTCTTCTCATCCACGGACAGCTGGATCTCCGGCGTAGTCTCTTCCATGCCGTCGCTGATCTCCAGGGTGCCCTCGGTGTCCTCCAGCATGGACGCCACGTCCGAGGCCAGCTCCTGCAGGGTATCCAGATCCTTGCCCCTGATCTCCACCTGGATGCCCGAGCCGCCCAGAGCACTCATATCCATGGTCGTAGTCTGGATCTCCAGGGTGCAGGGAATATCCTTTGTGCGCTCGGTGATCTCCTTTGCCAGATCGTCGTTGGACAACTTCTTATCCTTCTTCAGCATAACATACATGGTTACAGATGTGTCCGACGCGTTTCCCATACCCAAGATGGAACCGCTGTCAGAGGCGGACATGGCGCCCACGGTTTCCACGTCCTCCAGCTCCAGTATCTGATCCACCACCTGATCCGCCAGTTCTCCCGTCTCCTCCAGGGTGCTCCCCTCAGGGGCCTCCATGGAGATCATCATCTGAATGCTCTCCATTTCCGGCATAAATGCCGTACCACAGGAGATGGCCAGCACGATGCTCAGCACAAGGATCACTGCCGCAGCGATGAGCACAATGGCCTTATGCTTCAGGGCTTTGTCCAGCAGCCGGGCGTAGAAGTCCTGGAAACGGTCAAACCATTTCTGAGGTCTTGGCTGTACGTTGCGCAAAAGCCCGGCGCCCATGGCAGGCACAAGGGTCATGGCAATGACAAGGCTGGCCATAAGGGAATAGGTGATGGTCAGGCCCATGTCCACAAACAGCTGCCGGGTAATGCCCTCCATGAACACGATGGGCAGGTACACGCACACTGTCGTGAGGGTAGAAGCGGTGATGGCGCCCACTACCTGCTTACAGCCCGCCACAGCCGCGTCCCGGGCCGGATGGCCCTGCCTGCGCAGCCTGTAGATATTTTCTATGACTACAATGGAATTGTCCACCAGCATGCCCACGCCAAGGGCCAGCCCCGACAGGGAAATAATGTTCAGCGTCACGCCGCTGAAATACATGAGCACGATGGCCGCCAGCATACTCACGGGAATGGACACTGCCACAACCAGAGTGGGGCGCAGGTCCTTCAAAAACAGCAGCAGGATCAGCACCGCCATGATGCCGCCCACCACCATGTTCTGGACAACGGAATCCACCACCATATCGATGTACAGGCCCTGATCCATAAGGGTGGTAAAGTGAAGGGTTTCATCCGCTTTTTCCAGCTCCTCGAGCCGGTCCAGCACACTGTCGGACACTTCTCCGGTGGAATAGCCGGTCTGTTTCTGGATGCTCAGCATGATGCCGTCCACGCCGTTGAGCTTGGCGTACACTTCGTCCGCCGACTGGCCCATGAACACATCCGCCACATCCTTCAGACGGATGGGTTCCAGATCGTCCATGTGAAGATCCATGAGGATCATGTCTTTCAGATCGTCCAGCGTTTCCTTTTTCTCGCCCACGCGGACCAGATAGCTGATGCCGTCTTCCGTGATATAGCCTGCCGGCATGGAAAAATTCTGGGCGGTGAGCAGCTGCTGGACCGTCTCCACCGTCAGCTTATCGGTCATATCGGCATTTTTATACGCCTCTTCCTTTGTATCGTCCAGCTGCTCCAGAGAGGTCTTGATCTGTTCCTCCCCCTGCTCTATCTGGGTCAGGGCGTCCTGGAGCTTCACCGTGCCCACGCTCATCTCGATGGTAGCCAGGTTGGCGTTTTTGTTCAGCTCCGCCAGCGCCTCATTGAGGGTGATCTGTCCCGAATCGATCTGAGCCAGTCCGTCCTCCATCTGCTTTTTGGCGTCTGCGATCTGTGCTTTTGCCTGTCGGGCGCCTTCGTCAAAACCCGCGTTCACCTGCTCTCTGGCCGCGGCGATCTGCTTCTTTCCTTCCTCTATCTGCGCCTTCCCGGCGGCAAGAGGTCCCTTTCCCTGGGCGATCTGCTCCAGACCGGATTCGATCTGGGCCAGCCCTTCCTTCAGCTGGGGCTCTCCCTGGGCGATAGCGGCCTCCCCCTCGGCGATGGCTGCCTCTCCCTGGGCGATCTGTTCATCTGTCTGGGTGATCATCTCACGGATGGCCTTGCTGCTCAAAGGATCCGGAAGCTGCGCCCTCAGTTCTTCCGGCATGGCGGCCAAAAGCTGCTGAAGGGCGGCGGTCTTCATCTCTTCCGTGAGGGCGCTGTTGTTTTCGATCTGCTCCACGCCGGGGAGAAGCTGGCCGCTGATCTGTTCCTTCCCGGCCTCCCACTGGGCCTTCTGAGCTGCCAGAGCAGCCTTCTGCTCTTCAAGGGCTGCCTTCTGGCCGGGAAGCCCGGCAAGCTGCTCTTCCAGCTGGGCTTTCTGTTCTTTTAACGCCGCCTCCTGGTCCTCCAGTTCCTTCTGAGTCACAAGGAGCGTCTGCTCCTGCTCGATAAGGGCGGCCTCTCCCTGATCCACCTCCGCCAGGGCGGCGGCCCGCTGCTTTTCTATCTCTTCCAATGCCTGGGCTTCCGTCTGGGGCATAGCCGCCAGGGCATTGACGATATCCTGTCTGTTTGTGAGGAGCGCCTGCTGCTGGGTAGTGATCTGCAGCTGTCCCTGTGCCAGCTGATCCAGAGCGGATGTCTTGGAGCTTTCCAGCTCCTCCTGTCCTTTTTCCGCTTCCTCTCTGCCGTCCTCTATCTCTTTTTTGGCATCCTCCAGCTTCTGATAAGCGTCCGCGAACTGATCGTCCAGCGCGCTGTATATCTTCACATTGACAGCGTCCACTTTTTTCTTATCGATGATCACCTGCACGGATTCCTCCGTAGCTCCGGTGACAGATACGGAAGCCACGCCCGGTACGCTCTCCATCTCGGCGCTCAGTTCTTCGTTCACATATGTGCTCAGGTCTTTTCTCTCTGTATCGTCCCTGCTCACTGCCGTGATGAGCACCGGCATCATGTCCGGATTCAGCTTCATGATAATGGGATCTCCCGCGGAATCGGGAAATACCGAAGCCATCTGGTCGAGATTTTCCCGCATCTCCAGGGAAACGGAATCCATGTTTGTATCCTGGGAAAACTCCAGCACCACCATGGAATAATTTTCACTGGAGGTAGACGACACATTTTCTATGTTGCTCACCGTAGCCATGGACGACTCGATAGGCCGGGTCACCGCGCTCTCTACCTCCTCCGGGCTGGCCCCGGGATAGGTTGTAATAACAATGGCATAAGGCAGGCTCATATTGGGCAGCAGATCGGTGGTCATACGGGTCACGGCCACAAATCCGAGGACAAGCACCATCACGATACCTACCAGAACGGTAAACGGTTTTCGTACACTGAACTTTGACATATATACTCCTTATTTTTCATCCATGTCTTTACACATGTGTCACCAGCAATACGCAGGTGCCTTTTGCCTGCACCTTCTGCTCTCCCGCGGGAAGAAAGAAGCTGTCTCCCGCTTTCATCTCCAGTGCCGTATCCTCTGTCTGCAGGACGCCGCTTCCTTCCAGCACGATGACCGAAAGGAACGAGGACGCGTCCATAAAAAGCGTTACGGAGGATCTCACATCATAACGGACCGTCTCAAAATATTTGCAGCTTCCCAGCAATCGGGAAGTATACCCTTCATGTGTCTCGGGCTCCAGAGGGCCCGTATGGATCTCGGGCAGCGGTTCTTCCGCCAGCACCTCCAGCGCGCGGGAGATGTGCAGAGGCCGCGGCTGCCCGTAATCGTCTTTTCTGCCGTAATCGTCCAGCCGGTAGGTCACATTGGAATTCTGCTGCACCTCGCACAGCAGGATACCGTGAAGGATGGCGTGGACGGTTCCCGCCGGTATAAAAAACGTATCCCCCGGCTTCACGGGCACCCGCTTCAGTATCTCGGTGAGCGTGCCCGCTTCCAGGCGCTTTCGTATCTCGGCAACGGTCACTTCCCCGGAAAATCCATAATAGATGGCCGCGTCTTCACCGGCGTCCAGCACATGCCACAGTTCATTCTTTCCGTACTCCCCCTCGTGGGTCAGCGCGTAATCGTCCCCGGGATGGAGCTGTACCGAAAGATCTTCTCTTGCGTCAATGAATTTGATGAGAATGGGAAAACGGTCCATCTGCCCGCATTTCCAGCCCCACACCTTCTTGCCCGTGCGGCGGAAATATTCCCCCAGAGGCAGTCCCGCGTACCGCCCGGCGGCTATGACGCTCTGTCCCGCCGGATGGGCGGACAGCTCCCACGACTCCGCCAGCCGGGGAAGGTCGCTCTCTTTTCCGTATCGGTCCTTCAGGGCCGTGCCGCCCCACAGATAATCCTGAAAAGCCGGTTTAAGGGGGATAACAGACTCCGTCACCGGTTCCGCAGCCGCCGCGCGGTCTTCGACCCGGTCAATATCCTGCTCTCCCAGGGTACTGCCGATGGCCACTTCAATAATGACAGCCGGCTCCTGCCCCACATTTTCCACCTTGTGAAGCATGCCCACCGGCACATAAATGCTCTCGTTGACGCCGTAATCCCGGGCGGTAAGGACAGTGTCCCCGCCCTCCGCCGGCTGTTCCAGGGAAATGCGCACCTGCCCTGCCGCTACCGACCAGTGTTCGCTGCGATAGCGGTGCCGGTGCACCCCTATGGCGCAGCCGGGATACATATATACTTTTTTTACCCGGTACCCGCTTTCCTCCACAAGCACCTGATAGGTACCGTAAGGGCGGTAGGCCACCGGACTCTGATCGAAAAACCGCCTGTACTGCTGCCAGTTTTGCGCCACGATCTCCTTCATGGCGTCTGACCGGCCCTTTTTTCCCACATATGTGGCGTCGGGAGTGTGGACTACCACGGCATCCTCCAGGCCGTTGGTCACGACCAGATGGTCCCGCTGTCCGTTGATCACCGTTACATTCCTGCAGTCCGGCCCGATGTGGCGGTCCGTATCCGCCAGAGGGGTCTGTTCCAGATCCTCCAGGCTTCCGATATCCTTCCAGCCGGCATCCGTCAGCACCACACGCCAGTTGTCGCAGCGCTCGAATACTGCCTTTTCCACGGAAGCCGCCGGTATGGACTCCATCGCCGCGGCCGGCCACAGGATCTTCCTTCCCTCAACGGTCTGTTTTTTCAGTGCTTCTCTGCACGCTCTGCTGATCCGGGGCGCATATAGCTCCAGCTGACGGAGAAAATCTCCGCTGCGGAACAGAAAGCTGCCGGTGTGCCACACATAATCTCCCTGCCTGAGATAGTCTTCCGCCGTCTCCCGGTCAGGCTTTTCCGAAAAAGAAAGAACCCTGCCGTCTTTGTGGCGGATATATCCGTATCCCGTCCGGGGGCCGGCCGCCGGCACGCCGAAGGCCACCATGGCGCCTTTCCGGGCCAGTTCCTTTGCCTGGAGCACGCCGTCCGCGTATCC
The DNA here is from genome assembly GCA_947623905.1 of uncultured Lachnospiraceae bacterium. Classification (GTDB taxonomy): domain Bacteria; phylum Bacillota; class Clostridia; order Lachnospirales; family Lachnospiraceae; genus CANQHX01. The sequence goes on along the minus strand of CANQHX010000004.1, from coordinate 51,370 downwards.
CGGCCCTTCTATGATGGTATCGGCAGACACCACATAGATCAGCTCCGAAGCGGTCACCTGCATGCACACAAGGGCAATGGCAGCCGCCGTACCCCTTCCGGTCCCTTCCAGAAAGCAGCGGTACCGGAGTCCCTGAAAGGCGTGAAGCTGTCCTTCCGCGATAAAATGCCACGCCTGGCTGGTAACAATGAAAAATTCCTCGCAAAAAGGAAGGTTCCTTACCACTGTTTCCTGCAGTAAGGAACGATTTTCATTGATCGCCATAAATTGTTTGGGGTATTGCTTTCTGGACAGCGGCCATAATGTGTCGCCGCTGCCTCCTGCCAGGATCAAACATTTCATGGACAGCGCCTCACTCTCAGCCCTCTACCGCATACTTCTTTTCCCGGATCACATCCACCACGTCGTTGGCGTACTTCTTGCAGAGCTCCTGGGTCTTTGCCTCTACCATGACGCGGATCAGCGGCTCCGTACCGCTCTCCCGCACAAGGATCCGCCCGTCCTCGCCGAGGGCCCGGGCCACCTTCTCCACAGCGGCCTGCACATCCGGATCGTCCTGGGCCTCCTTTTTGTCCGCCACCTTCACATTGATGAGCACCTGAGGATATTTGGCGAGGGGCGATACCAGCTGGCTCAGCGTCCGCTTTGTCTCCAGCATGACCTCCATGATCTTCAGGGACGTCAGCACGCCGTCCCCGGTAGTGGCGTATTTGCTGAAGATGATATGCCCGGACGACTCGCCTCCCAGACGGTGCCCGTTGGTGATCATGTTTTCATATACGTACTTGTCGCCCACGACCGTCTTCTCATATTCGATTCCCGCCAAATCAAAGGCCTTGTACAGACCGAAATTGGACATGACGGTAGTGACGACCGTATTGTTGCTCAGTTCACCCTGATTTCTCAGATATACGCCGCAGGCATACAGTATGCCGTCGCCGTCTACTACGTCGCCGTTTTCATCCACACACAGGCACCGGTCCGCGTCGCCGTCGTACGCAAATCCGATATCCAGCCCTTTTTCCTTCACAAGCCGCTGCAGTCCCTCAATATGGGTAGAGCCGCAGTTTGTATTGATATTGAGCCCGTCCGGCTCGTCATTGATACAATATACTTTTGCGCCCAGCGCGGAAAACACACTCTTGCCGATGTTCCACGCGCTGCCGTTGGCACAGTCCAGGCCGATCCGTATTCCCTTAAAGGAACGGGTGGCAAGAGAGATCAGGTATCCGATATAACGGTTTCTGCCGGCGGCGTAATCCACCGTGCAGCCGATCTTATCCCGCTTTGCCTTGGGCAGCTCTCCCATCTCGCCGTCGATATAGCTCTCGATCTTTCCGATGACAGATTCCTGCATTTTTTCCCCGTTGCTGTTGATCAGCTTGATCCCGTTATCATAAAAGGGATTATGGCTGGCGGAGACCATGATGCCGCAGTCAAAATCGTCGGAGCGCACCACATAGGATACGCTGGGGGTGGTGGTCACATGGAGCAGATATGCGTCCGCGCCGGAGGCGGTCAGTCCCGCTACCAGGGCGTACTCGAACATATAGCTGCTGCGGCGGGTATCCTTGCCGATAGCCACCCTGCAGGGCTCCTTCTTGCCCCTGCCGAAATACCATCCGAGAAACCGTCCCACCTTAAAAGCGTGTTCCACGGTCAGATCCACGTTTGCTTCTCCCCGAAAACCGTCTGTGCCGAAATATTTTCCCATAGCTCTTTCCTGTCCTTTCCCGATCATTGAAAGCGAAAGCCTTTTCACAGAGCTTCCGCCGCTGTATGTTCCTCCAGAAATTGCGCCGTGATCTCCGCCGCATAGCGCACCAGCTCCACACATGGCCGCTTTTTATAATATTCCTCCGTGCGCTGTTCCGGCGCCGCGCCCTGGGAACGGGCTTCCCCGCGGGTCAGTCCCAGCAGCGTGCCGCACACGATGGAACCGAACTGCTGCTCAAACTGTCCTGCCAGCCGGCGGATGGCGGCGTAATTGTCCGTCTTGGCCTGCTGGTCTTTTGGATCTGTATTGCCCAGCGCCATGCCCATGACAAGGGCCATGCCCGATACGGCGCCGCACACCTGGCGCATGCGGCCCATGCCGCCGCCGAAGGATGTGGCAAGCCGGAGGATCGTGTCCGCGTCATATCCCAGATCGGCGGCAAACGCGCCTGCTACCGACTGGGCGCAGTTATATCCCTGCCGGAACAGCCCGGCTGCCTGTTCTCCCTTTTCCTTCCAGTTTCCCTTACACATTTCGTCCGCAGCACTTCTTATATTTCTTGCCGCTGCCGCAGGGACAGGGATCGTTCCGTCCGATCTTTACTCCCTTGCGGATCGTACCGGAATTCTTCTGATCCTTGTACAGTTCTTTTCTCCGCTCCGCCGTGAGCAGGTTGTCCCACTGGGGAAGCTCATACAGCCAGTCAGCCTTCGCCTCCACCATATGCCAGTACAGCTTTTCCCTGTCGTAGCCCAGGTTTACGACCGTGTCCTCCGTCATCTCGTCGATGGGGTTGGGATCGGTCAGGCTCTCGTTGATGCCGTCCAGAAAGCCGGTCATGATCATCACATCCACGCCGTACGTCTCCGCCAGCTGCGCCACCGTGCCTTCCACCCGCTCTTCCGGATGGGCCAGGAGCTGCTCGTAGATGCCCTTTTCCTGTTCAAAATATGCGTCCCAGAAACGCTTGCTCTCCTGGGGCGTAACCTCCTGGGAATATGCGGTATCTCTCCATGCAGATAATAAACTCATAGTCTCCTCCTTATTCGTATCCGATCCTGCCCTCGCGGGCAGTTCTTCCAAAAGACGGCCTGTGCCGTCCGGTGTTATTTCAAAAATTCCTGCAGCTCAGCCATAAACGTATTTACATCCTGGAATTTCCTGTATACGGACGCAAACCGCACATACGCTACCGGATCCAGATCCTTCAGTTTTTTCATCACCAGCTCACCGATAACAGAGCTGGGGATCTCCCGTTCCTCTCCGTTGAACAGCTCGTTCTCCACCTCGTCTACCAGCTCCGTGATCTGCTGAGCGGAGACAGGCCGTTTCCGCAGTGCCAGGAGCACGCTGTTTTCCACCTTGGCCCGGTCGTACTGTTCCCGGTTATTGTCTTTTTTAATGACGATCAGGGGAATGGTCTCCACTTTTTCATATGTAGTGAACCGTCTTCCGCACTTGTCGCAGGAGCGCCGGCGCCGGATGGAACTGTTGTCGTCTGCCGGTCTGGAATCAATGACTTTCGTATTGTCTTTTCCGCAATATGGACACTTCATAACTCTCTCCTTTGCTGGATATGCTTGCTTTTACGGCATTATCTACAAGTATATACAAATCTCAGTTTTATGTCAATTTTTTTCACTTAATGGTCATACTTTTATGTCACCTGCGTACATCCTCTTCGCTGACCTCCACCAGGATGATGTCCGGTCCCATCTGCCGGATGCAGCGCCACGGGATCACATATTCAAACTCTTTGCCCAGAAGCCCGCAGAGCCTGCCCGGTCCCGGCACGATCAGCGCCGTCACCTGTCCGGTGCACACGTCGATATCCACATCCATCACGCATCCCAGGCGCTTGCAGTCGCAGATGTTGATCACTTCTTTTTCCCGCAGCTCGCAGATACGCATGATCCCACCGTCTTTTTTCATAGTCTTTGTTTACAATATGCAAAATGCCGCCCGAAGGCGACATTGCAGCACTGTATATGGTCCGGTTATTATTTCTCCGCTTTTTTATCCTCCTTCATCAGCTGCTCTTTGCACACCTGCAGCCTGTCCACCTGGCCCTGAGGCATCTCCGGATACCTGGGATCCATGTCCGTGAGCACCTCCAGGATGGCTTTGGATACCAGATAGCGGGTGTACCATTTCTGATCCGCCGGCAGCACATACCAGGGAGCCTTTTTGGTAGCGGTATTGTTTACGGCATCCTCATAGGCGCCTGAGTACTTTTCCCACAGGGCCCGCTCCGCCAGGTCGCTGTCGGAGAACTTCCAGTTTTTCTCCGGCTGCTCGATCCGCTCCAGGAAACGCTCCTTCTGCTTGTCTTTGGACACATTGAGGAATATTTTCAGGATCCGGTATCCGTTGTCATAGAGATATTCTTCATAGTTGACGATGTGGCCGTAACGCTTTTTGAAAAACTCATCCGCCTTACCGATACACCGCTTGGGCATGGCGTATTTTTCATACAGCTTGTGGACCCTTACTACCAGCACATCCTCATAGTAGGAGCGGTTGAAAATAGCGATCTTTCCCCGCTGGGGGATGGATCTGTTGAACCGCCAGAGGAAATCATGGGCCAGCTCCGCCCCGGAGGGCTGCTTAAAGCTGTACACATCTACGCCCTGGGGATTGATGCCGCCCAGCACATGCTTGATGGTGCTGTCCTTGCCCGCGGCATCCCTTGCCTGGAGGACGATGATAAGCCCTTCTCTGCCGTCGGCATAGAGCTTGTCCTGAAGCTGATGGATCTTTTGCTGGTTCTCCGCCGTTTTTTCCAGGATCGCCTTCTTGTCCACATGATCCGACTTGCTGTTGGTAGGAACCGACTTCAGATCCAGCTTGCGGCTCCCGTCATAACAATACTTTTTTAACATGGCTGCCTCCTTTTTTGCCTTTATCCGTTATCATGCCCCGCCGGCATGTGTTTCTTTTTCTTCAGCCGGCCATTGACCCACTCGCTGAACAACGCGTACGCCACCGATGTAAGGGGAATGAACAGCAGCATGCCCAGTATGCCGAACAGATCGCCGCCCACGATCACCGCCACGAGGACCCAGATAGCAGGCAGGCCGATGGACTCGCCCACCACGTTGGGATAGATGAACATGGCCTCCAGCTGCTGCATCACGAGGAACAGCACGACAAAGAGGATGGCCTGCATGGGATCCACTGTGATGAGGATCAGCACCGACAGGATGCATCCGATGGTCGCGCCTACAATAGGGATCACCGACATAACGCCGATGATCAGGGAGAGCAGCATGGCGTAAGGGAACCGGAACAGCGTCAGCACCAGGAAGAAGCAGGCGCCCAGTATACACGCCTCCAGGCACTGGCCGGTGATAAATTTGGAAAACGCCCTGTTGATCATGGAAAATACCCGGATGGTGCTGCCTGCCTTCTCTCTGGGAAGACACGCGTAGAGTACTTTTTTCGCCTGATGAGCCAGTTTTTCCTTTCCTACCAGCAGATTCAAGGCAAACACAAGACCGAAAAAGAAATTCATCACGCCGTGGGAAACGCCCAGAGCCAGGCTGTAAGTAAACTCCAGCGTATTTCCGGCCACGCCCTGAAATACATTCCATATCTTTTCCGTGTTTATATTGTTGATATCAAAGGAGAGCACCATTTCCGTGACCTTCGGATTGTTGTCCGTCACCTCCCGGATCCACCTCTGGAACCGGGGAACGCTCTGCCGGATGCCTTCCACCACAGATCCCACCGACTCTGACAGGGACGGGATCACAAGAAAGATCACTGCCGCAAACACTCCCACTACAAGGATAATGGCAAGGAGCATGCTGATGGGCCTTGCCCCCGCAAGGAGAGCGGCTGCCAGACGGGATTCCTTTTTCAGCTTCTTTTCGTCGGGAGCGGTCTCTCCTTCCTCCACCGTCAGTTCCTTCTGGCGTGCCAGAACGGCGCCGGCGCGGCTCTTGACTCTGCCGAAAAGGTGATCCTCAATAAATGTCATGGGAAGGTTGATGACAAAAGCCAGCGCCCCGCCAAACAGAAAAGGAGCGCACACGCCCAGTATCAGCGCCAGAAAACCGGTAATATTCTCCAGATGCTGCAGCGCCACATAACACACGATCCCAAACAGGATCAGCCCGCCGATGACTTTTACATTTTTCTTGTTGAATTCCATAGATGTCCTCTCCCGACATGCCGCTTTTTTCTATATTTTACTACCGGCATAAGGAAAAAACAAGCTGTTTGGAGCAAATGTTTGAATGCGCGTCCCCGCGATTTTTCCGCCTATTCCTGCAGATAGCTGCGCATGCTCTTCAGGGCGCTTTTCTCCAGACGGCTCACCTGGGCCTGGCTGATGCCGATCTCCCGGGCCACTTCCATCTGCGTCTTTCCCTGAAAAAATCGGAGCTGTATGATGTAGTTTTCCCGCTGGTTGAGCCGCTTCATGGCCTCTCCCAGGGACAGCTCCTCCACCCAGTTCTCCTCCTTGTTCTTCTTATCACTGATCTGATCCATAACGTACAGCGTGTCGCCTCCTTCGGTATACACCGGATCGTAAAGGCTTACGGGACTCTGGATGGCGTCCAGCGCCGCTACCACCTCCTCCGGATCCAGGCCGATGGCCTTGGCGATCTCTTCTATGGTAGGTTCCTTTGTTTTATCCTTCATCATCTGTTCCCTGGCGTAAATGGCTTTGTAGGCGATGTCCCGCAGGGAACGGCTCACCCGGATGGAATTGTTGTCCCGCAAAAACCGCCGTATCTCCCCGATGATCATAGGTACCGCGTACGTACTGAATTTCACGTTGAGCGTTTCGTCAAAATTGTCAATGGCCTTGATCAGCCCCACGCAGCCGATCTGAAACAGGTCGTCCACATTTTCGCTGGTGTTGGGAAACCGCTTGATGACGCTCAGCACCAGCCGCAGATTTCCTTTAATATACTGTTCCCTGGCCTGGGCGTCCCCCTGACGGATGCGGGCAAACAACGCCTCTTTTTCTTCATTGCTCAAAAGCGGCAGCTCCGAGGTGTTGACGCCGCATATCTCCACTTTGTACTGTGCCATAGGAAAAACCCTCCTGTTCGCAAAAAGTATTCTTGCTACTAAAGAGGGTTGGCCCAACAAAAAATTATTATTCTGTTTTCCGGAAAATATAAAAAATATTACCCCTTGACAAAAAAAGTGTCGCTACTATACCCGCCGGTCTTTTAAGTCCACCGGCACAGGAGCGTCCGCCGTCACGCTGTTTCCGTTCACGATACAGTCCACGGCGCGGACCCGGACGCCTGCTTCCGCCGCCTTCCGGAGAGCATCGCCAAAGGCCGGATGGGTGGCCCAGTTTGGCTGAAAGACATGCACGCCTTTCATCTGCACCACAAAAAGGATCCACGCCTCATATCCTTCTGTCACAGCGGCCGCAAGCTCTTCCACATGCTTCACTGCCCGCGCGCTGGGGGCGTCGGGAAACCTGGCCGTGCCGTTTTCCTCCAGGGTGACGCCCTTTACCTCTATCCAGCATTTTATGCCGTCGTGTTCCGCGTAGAGGTCGAACCGGGAATTGCCGTAGGTCTGTTCCCGCTTCAGTACCTGGGGCGTAAAGCCCAGGCCGCCTGCCGCCACATACTCCCACGCCACCTTGTTGGGCGCCTGGGAATCCATATTGATGCGCAGGGCGCCCTTGTCCACCCCGATGAGGGAGTAGGCGGTCTTCCGGGCCGGATTGCCGCTTTTTTCTACATAGACGCGCGCGCCGGGCACGAGCAGTTCCCTGCACCGTCCCGTATTTTTTACATGGCACCATATCTCGTTTCCGTCCAGCTCCACGAGGGCCAGAAACCGGTTTGGCCGTCTGATAAATGTAGCTTTCTCCAGTTTTGTATAGTTCATGCCGTCTCCTTTATCTTATGTCCGGAACCTGACACCATGCGACAAAGGCCGTGTGTCGTTTTTTTTACCATAATACTATACCACATGAGTCCCTTCGACAACAATCCCTTCCGTAAGTTACGCCGGCCGTTGTTATGTAAATAGTTTGTCAGATTTTTTTCCGGAATCCCGTATTCCCTTTGACATATTTTTTACCGGACAAAACGTATACTGAAAGAGCACGGGAGGTAGTCTCAACATATGGAACAGGAGATTTATATCGATCTTTTCTTCCTGGAAAACCTGGTGATGGACGCGGCGATCCTTACGGCGTCGGCCATGTTTCTCAGGCTGCCTCTGGCATGGAAAAAACTGGTGACCGGGGCATTGACCGGCAGCGCAGGCAGCTGTCTTCTCAGCCTGCTGCTTCCCGGCGCCTCTCTGTCAGCCGGCGCGGGAGCCAGCCTGCCGCTGTGTCTTCTGATGACAGGGCTGTGTTTTCCGTGCAGTACCTTTCAGGGCAGGATGCTGCGTCTTCTCACCGTTTACGGCGTCAGCTTTCTGCTGCGCGGCATTCTGTACTGGCTGGCCCTGCTGGGCCTGCCCGTCCTGGCCATGACCTGCGGCGGCCTTGCCATTCTCCTTCTGGGACAATGGGCGGTCAAACGCCTGGAACACGCGCGGGATCTCTGCTGTTCCGTACGCTTCCGGTACATGGATCAGGTCCTTATCCTGAAGGGCTACATGGACACAGGCAATACCCTGACGGACCCTGTCACGGGAAACCCCGCGGCAGTGTGCGGCCTTCCCACGCTGGACCCCTATCTGACAGACGCCTCCAGAGCCATTCTTCGGCAGAGCCCCTCCGGGGATCCCGGGGACCGGGAGACTCTGCCGGAAGGGCTGCCGGGATTCCACTATGTCCCTTATCACACGGTCGGCACGGACCATGGCGTGCTGCCCGTTATCATAGTGGACAGAGCAGTAGTCCGCTGGCAGGACACAAGCTATGTGCTCCGCAAAATGCCTTTGGCCATCAGTACCCATTTGGTCAGCAACGACAACCGTTACCAGTTATTACTGAATCCAGCCCTTTGCGACAGATCGGAGTCCTTATGATACCAAACCCTGCAAGATCCTTTTCCTGCCGTATTTTACCCTCCGCCCTTTCCGGCCTTCTGGCAAAGGACACGGAAAGTATCCATTACATCGGCGGCACGGATGTGCTGCCGCCCCCTCTGCCTCCGGAACAGGAGGCTCGGGTCATCGCCCGTCTGGACGACGCGGACAACGCACAGGCAAGAAGCCAGCTCATCGAGCACAACCTGCGGCTGGTAGTCTACATCGCGAAAAAATTTGACAACACTGGAGTGGGTGTGGAGGATCTGATCTCCATCGGCACCATCGGCCTGATCAAATCCATCAACACCTTCAATCCCCACAAAAAAATAAAGCTTGCCACCTACGCCTCCCGGTGCATTGAGAATGAGATCCTCATGTACCTGCGGCGCACTGCCAAGACCAAGATGGAGGTATCCATCGATGAACCATTAAATGTGGACTGGGACGGCAATGAACTGCTGCTGTCAGATATCCTGGGTACGGAAGATGACGTGATCTCCAGAAATCTGGAAGACCAGGTAGAGAAAAAACTGCTGAAAAAAGCCATCGAAAAGCTGTCGGACCGGGAAAAGACCATCATCAACCTGCGGTTCGGCCTGGGAACGGAAAACGAGAGAGAGCTGACCCAGAAAGAGGTGGCCGACCTGCTGGGCATCTCCCAGTCCTACATTTCCCGGCTGGAAAAGCGGATCATGAAACAGCTGAAGCGGGAGATCCTGAAGTTTCAGTGATAAATATGTCCCTCGGGCCCGCACCAGCCCGGCCCGCTGTCCGGACTGGCCCGCACTATAAAGCCGCGGCGGGATCCCCTCCCTGACGAGCTGCTGACCGAAGAACCGGGCATATCTAAGCCCACAGTCATTTTGCGAAATACGGTCAGAAAATCTGCAAACTCGCCCTTTCAGGGCTCATACAGTGCAGATTTTCTGACCATCGCAATTGACTGTGGGCCAAGATATACTGCCGGTCCTTCAAAATGCAGCCTGTCAGGGAGGAGATCCCGCCGCGCTGCATTATAGAAGCGTCCGTTTTATACAACCATCTTTTTTATATCATAGAGTGATCATTCTGCCGGGAAGCTGTCGATGACTCCCACCACATATTTCAGGATCATCAGCGCATCCTGCACATTTGCTAATCCATCTTTGTTCACATCTGCCGCCTTGATCTGCTCAGGGGTGAGGGATCTGGCGCCGACCACATGTCTGAGAACTGCCAGAGCATCCGTTACCATGATCCTGCCGTCACCGTCAGGATCTCCAGGAGATAACGCTGCCGGAGTCTGCGTAGGTGTCGGACTGGGCGTCACAGTGGGTGTCACGGTAGGAGCCGGCGTAGGCGTCGCTGTGGGCGTCGGCGTAGGTGTCGGCGTAGGTGTCTCCGTAGGCGTCGGCGTAGGTGTTGCTGTGGGCGTCGGCGTGGGTGTCGCTGTAGGCGTCTCCGTAGGCGTCGGCGTAGGTGTTGCTGTGGGCGTCTCCGTAGGCGTCGGCGTAGGCGTTGCCGTAGGCGTCGGCGTAGGTGTTGCTGTGGGCGTCGGCGTGGGTGTCGCTGTAGGCGTTGCCGTAGGTGTTGCCGTAGGCGTCGCGGTAGGCGTCGGCGTAGGTGTCGGCGTAGGTGTCTCCGTAGGCGTCGGCGTAGGTGTTGCCGTGGGCGTCGGCGTAGGTGTTGCCGTGGGCGTCGGCGTAGGTGTTGCTGTGGGCGTCTCCGTAGGCGTCGGTGTAGGGGTCGCTGTGGGCGTCTCCGTAGGCGTTGCCGTAGGCGTCGGCGTAGGCATAGGCGTAGGGGTTGCCGTAGGCGTCACGGTAGGAGCCGGCGTAGGCGTTGCCGCGGGCTTCGGCGTCGGCGTTGCCGTGGGCTTCGGCGTAGGCGTGGGGGTTGCCGTAGGTTTCGGCGTAGGCTTCGGTGTAGGGGTTGCCGTAGGTTTCGGTGTAGGGGTTGCCGTAGGTTTCGGTGTAGGGGTTGCCGTAGGCTTCGGTGTAGGGGTTGCCGTAGGCTTCGGTGTAGGGGTTGCCGTAGGTTTCGGTGTAGGGGTTGCCGTAGGCTTCGGTGTAGGGGTTGCCGTAGGTTTCGGCGTAGGCGTTGCCGTAGGCTTCGGCGTGGGGGTTGCCGCGGGCTTCGGCAGATTATATGTATAGATCTTCGTATCGGTATAATTAGCATCGGACGCCATTCCATAGAAGAGCTGTCCATCTTCAATACGCAGGCCATATACATCTCCGGCCTGTGCAGGAGTGGTCACGACCTTCACCTGCCTCGTCGACAGATCAAAGGAATAAATATCTTTGTACGAATTGAAGTACAGCTTGCCGTCATACAGATCCAGACCGGAAAAGCAGCCTATAAAGAATCCTCCGCCGGAAACGGGCCAGGGCGCAGAAATAGTATACAATTTCGTATTGGCGCCGCCGGTAATACTGCTGCTCCGGAGATTTCCTTCTCCATCAATATAGTACCAGCTGCCTGCCGCCCACTGGAAAGGCGTATCGGAGTTTTTCCAGAAATATGTATCTGCATCATATGTCGTATCGGTGCACGTATACTGGCAGACCCAGTCATGATGCGGATTTGGCGTTGTGCTGCCGATGCCGCTGTCACTCAGCATAAAATTATCATGCCGCGCAAGGCTGAATTTATCGGTAATGGGGTCGTCCCATGTGTTGTCCACATGATACCATTTTCCGTTGATCTGCACTACATTCCAGATATGGTTCATATCCTCACTTTCCGCGGTGGATACGGGGATCTCCAGCCGGTTCAGGATCTCTACAAGCATAAGGGTGTACGCCTGGCAGACCCCTTTCTTATCTCTTACAAAGCTGTACACATCATGATTTTCAAGGCTCTCGTCATACTCATAATTCTGGGACAGATAATCATGCGCGTACAATACCTTTTCCAGATCGGACCAGCCCGGCTGGATATCATTCATGACCTTCCCGATCTCCTGTTCAAAAAATGCCTGCTGCGCTTTCAGCGCATCGCCCTGCACAGTATAAATGGGAATCAGCTCGGTCACATAGTCTCCCACCATCCTGATTTTATATTTGCGGTCTAAATACCAGAGGGTAGGATTACTGTTCACTACTTCCCCGTAAAGAGCAGTCAGTTGATCCTTTGTTAAGTGAAACTGGCTGAGATCGATGGATGCCGCGCCATCTTTCAATCCCTGAGCAATAACATCTTTTGCTGTCGCGGCGTTCTGTGCCGCATAGTAGACGCCGCTCTTCAGCTTCCCTATCTGGAATGTTCCGTCTGTCGTTTCAAACAGATCCACATCCTTTTTTGTGGATACCGCGCCTTCCTGATAGAGCAGTGCGGTATCTGACGTTACAGATGCCGCTTCTGCCCGCAGGCCGCCCGCAAAGCATCCGGTCAGCAGCGCAAAACAGGCTGCCAGTATCCCGCCTGCGATCTTATACTGCTTTCTCATAATCTGAATCCTCCTTGTCAGCGTATTTTACATATATGATATTATATCTGATTTCCCTCAAAAAAGGAATATAGATTTTCGAAAAGAGACCGTGAAAATGGCCTGAATTCCATTGATCACGCTATAAATGACAAAAATGGCCGCCGCCTGATGAAGATCAGACAGCAGCCAGACTTCTACGATCTATCGTGTATATTTCTTCAGCGTCTCTCTCACGGCTCCTGCGCCCGCGGTGAGCTCCTGCAGGTAGCCGCATACTGTTCCGGCCATGCCCACCTCATACAGATCCACGCCGAAGATCTGTTTCATCTTCAATACGGGGGCCACTGCTTTCTCCGTGTCCTGTCCGGGAACAAGCTTCAGCCCGGCCACATAAGGCCGCACCGTATCGATAAGGGGATCGGGACTCAGTTCAAAGGCATTGCCGTTATCGTCCACACCCATAAGATACCGGAGCCATCCCGCAAATACAAGGGGAATAAGCTTCAGATCATCCACGCTCAGATCCGCGGCGGCGTCATACGCCTTGATGGTCTCGCCGAACCGGATGGCCAGCTTCTGGGACGTGTCCGTGGCGATCCGCTGAGGCGTATCGGGCATAAAGGGATTGGGCAGGCGCACCTGCACCACCGCGTCGATAAATTCCTTCGGATCCAGCACGCCGGGATCCACTACCACGGGAAGGCCTTCCACATAACCAATGGTCCGGATGAGCTTCACCAACTCCTCGTCCTTCATCTCGTCACAGATACGCTTATGACCCAGCAGGCATCCGTACACCGCAAGGGCCGTGTGCAGGGGATTAAGGCAGGTGCAGACCTTCATTTTTTCTACCTTGTCTACGGTTTCCCGGTCCGTGAACAGCAGGCCGCCCTCCTCCAGAGCAGGCCTTCCGTTGGGGAACGCATCCTCCACCACGAGATACTCGCACTCTTCCGCGTTGACAAAGGGCGCCACATACGTATTTTTGGAGGTGATCACCGGCTCCAGACCTTCCACGCCGTCCTTTTTCAGTATCTCCTCCACGGAAGCGTCCGGCCTGGGCGTGATCTTGTCGATCATGGTCCAGGGGAAGGATACCTGGTCCTTATCCTCCACATAGTCTAAAAATCCCCTGTCCGCTTTTCCATTCTCCGTCCATTTCTCCGCGAAGGCGCGGATGGCGGCATAGAGCTTGTCACCGTTGTGGGAACAGTTGTCGGTGCTCACCATGGCAATGGGGTATTTACCCGCCTGATACCGGGTGTACAAAAGGGACGCCACCTTTCCCATATAGCTCTGGGGCTTTTCCGGTCCGGCGGCAAAATCAGCCTCCACGGCGGGCAGGGTCTGTCCCCTGCCGTCCACCAGGCTGTAGCCCTTTTCGGTGATGGTGAACGTACACATCTGCAGGGAAGCGCCGGCAAATATCTCTTTCAGACGGCCGTATTCCTTCTCATTTTCCGAGTCCAGTATGAGGGACTCCACAATGCTGCCGATGACCGTCTTGTCCACTGTACCGTCCGCCTTCAGGGTGGCGAGGATATTGTAATCGTCATGGGGGCGGTTCATCTTCTCTATGATCTCATAGTCAAAGCCTTCCGCCACGATCAGGCCGCGGTTCAGCACGCCTTTGTTCAGCAGGTTCTGCGCTACGTTTGCCTGATATGCCTTAAAAATGTTCCCCGCGCCGAAATGCACCCAGAAGGGATGCTCTTTCGTAGCTGCCGCCACAGCCTCCCGGTCGAACCGGGGCAGGTCATACCCGGCGGCCTCCCAGGCCGCCCTGTCCTTCAGGCCCTCTGCGTTTAATTTCATTGTCTCCTCCTTACCGGAGCTTACGGGCCGCCTCCCGCAGAGACAGCTTCCGGAGCTCCTGCTTACTTTCTTGTCTGGCTCTTGTCAATTGCCTCCCACAGACCGTTTAAGTACGCGGCGCCCAGGGCCCGGTCATATAAGCCGTATCCGGGCATAGCCACCTCGCCCCAGATCATGCGCCCGTGATCGGGACGGATAGGACCGTCAAAACCAATGTCATACAGGGCCTTCATGATCTCATACATGTCAAAGGTGCCGTCGGAGGACAGATGGGCTGCCTCCTCAAAGTTTGTGGGGGTGATGAATTTCAGGTTGCGCACGTGAGCAAAATGGATCCGGCCCTTCAGGGAGCGGATCATGTCCGGCAGATCGTTCTCCAGGTTGGTGCCGTAAGAACCGGAGCAGAAGGTCACGCCGTTGTGGGGATTATCCACCATCTTCATCATCCGCAGGATATTTTCCTTGTTGATGATGATCCGGGGCAGGCCGAACACGCTCCAGGCGGGATCGTCGGGATGAATGGCCATATTGATGTCATACTTGTCGCACACAGGCATGATCTTTTCCAGGAAATATTTCAGATTGGCAAACAGCTTTTCGTCGTCCACGTCCTTGTACATGGCAAACAGCTCTTTTACCCTGGCCATGCGCTCCGGCTCCCAGCCGGGCATCACGGAACCGTTCATATCTCCCGCGATGGAATCGAACATCTTCTCGGGATCCAGGGCGTCCACCGCCTCCTGGGTGTAAGCCAGCACCGTAGAGCCGTCGGCCCGCTCCCTGGCCAGCTCGGTCCTGGTCCAGTCAAACACAGGCATGAAGTTGTAGCACACCATGTGGATGTCTTCCTTACCCAGATTTTCCAGCGTCTCGATATAGTTTTCAATGTACTGGTCCCGGTTTCCGGCGCCTGTCTTGATATCGTCGTGGATGTTCACGCTCTCGATACCGGCCACCGTGAGCCCGGCGGCTTCTACTTCCTCCTTCATGGCATGGATGCGCTCCCGGCTCCACACCTCTCCCGGCTGGGTGTCGTACAGGGTGGTGATGACCCCCTTGACGCCAGGGATCTGACGGATCTGCTGCAGGGTCACCGTGTCAAATTCAGACCCGTACCATCTCAATGTCATCTGCATAAAAATGTCCTCCATTCTTTAAAGTGATACAAGGAAAGGAGCCGGAGTGGCTCCTTTCCCGCAGTTTTTCCTTATTTTTCAAACATCCAGTCCAGCATATCCAGCGTTTCCTTTGCCAGACCTGCCGCTCTGGGCACCAGCTTGATGCTGGCGGGCACTACGCCTACGAACACAAAGGCGCCGTTGCCCAGATAGATCCTGTGCTTCCCTTTTTCATACCGGAAGGCATGGACGTTGACCACGGGGCTTTCCGCTATCTTCATGGCCTCGCCGTACACAACGGCCAGACCGCCCCTGTCATCGGCATGGGTATCCGTCTCCAGCTCAGGCACCTTCAGCCAGGGATTGTTCTTGCCCTTGGACTTAAAGTAGCCGATGAGCACCTGGCAGTCCTCGTGACAGTCGATCTCGATGGGCGCGCCCTTCAAGTGGGCCTCCTCCTTGTTCATCCGCAGTCCTGTCAGGCCGGTGATCTCCGGCGCGCAGTTCTGGATGACTCTGGGCTCGTCGGTAAATACCCTGGCGCCCTTTTCTATGGTATAAGGCTCATACTCCGTGGACAGGATGGTGTAATCCGCATCCCGAAGAGGCTCGATCGCGGACAGGTCCACTTCCTCCTCCTTGGGGTAGATACCGTTTTCCATCTCCGTCACATGCTTCGCGAAGTTCTCGTACTCCTTCTCGTACTCGGGAAGACACTGGGACCAGTGGCCGTAAGCGTCGCCGTCGGGGAAGGGGATCTTTCGCTGAGGAGTCTGCATGCTGTTGGCGTACAGATACGTCTCGGAGGTGAGGGCTGTCAGTTCCCGGTAGAAATCCAGGCTCTCCTTCATGAGCCCTTCTGCCTCCCGAAGGAGGGTCAGATCGCCCTTCAAGGTCTCCTTGTCCATGGTGTTCTTGTAAGTAATGATCTTGATGGCCGCCTCGATCTTCTTGCAGTAGGAGTGAGACATAAGGCGGATGGCCTGGATGTCCGTCACGAATCTGCCGTACTCCCGGATGCACCGGGTGATATTGGGCTGCATGGCCCGGATCAGGTCATAGGCGCTGTCCGCGTAGTAGCGCACTTCCTCTACCATATCAAGAGGCGTCTCGCCCCAGTGGCGCTCACCCTTCAGTTCCCGCTCCACATACTCGTCCGGCGTCTCGCCGGGTGTGGAGGCGGATTTCCACAGCTCCACATTGGGACGGTATTTGGACACATGGGTAAACTGGGTCATGAGCATGCCCAGGCTCAGCGTCTGCCGGTTGCCCTCGGTGATACCTACACGGCGGAGGATACGGGGCGCGCACTCTCCTGCATACTCGATGGCGTCCAGAACATGCTGGCCCACCTCCTGGTTGCAGCCGAAATGCTCTGCCAGAACGCCTCTCCAGTAGCCCTGCTCGCCTCTCTCGCCCCGGTTGGGATTCCAGGCGTAGCGGAACCACGCCTTGTACCACAGCCAGTCACGCTGGGTAGCGTAGTACCGGGGCTCCACCTTGTCGGGGGAATACGGCCAGTCCCAGAAGAACATGGGATACAGGTGCAGGCCGTTGGCGCCCAGGCGCTCCCGTCCCGCCTGCATGCTCTTCTGGATGAACCGGGGAGAACCGAAGCGGAAAGGCTCCAGGTTTGCCAGGATATGCACATTCATAATGTGCGGCTGGCCGTGGGAGCTTAAGTGCTGGTGGATCTCCTGCCAGTTCCCCGTAGGGAAGTAGGTCGTCAGGCTCTCGCCGTTGTATTTCCACATGGTATACAGGTTGGAATACTGCTTCGTGGCCGCCGTGAGGATCGTGTCG
Source organism: uncultured Lachnospiraceae bacterium (assembly GCA_947623905.1). GTDB lineage: Bacteria > Bacillota > Clostridia > Lachnospirales > Lachnospiraceae > CANQHX01. The sequence continues at coordinate 34,536 of CANQHX010000004.1, read as the reverse complement.
GCGTCACAGTCGTGTCCCCGGAGGATCAGAGGCGGCTCGTGGTCCAGGCCGGCCTCCTTCACGCCCTCCTTCACGGCGGGCAGGATGGTGTTCAAAAACCAGTCCGTCTTGTTCTGCTGTCCCCGAAGGGCCTCGCCCAGGCAGACCATCAGGCCGATATTGGGGAAGGACTTGATAAATTCCACGATGGATTTATATGTATAATCCGCCACAAGGGGATTGATGTCGTTCTGCAGCAGGTCAAGCCCGTGAGCCACGGCAAAGGGATAGGAAATGTGGATGTTGTAAAATTTCAGCACCACCCAGATGCCCCGCTTGTGGCACTCCTCTGCCAGCCAGGTGAAGATCTCCCGGTTCATCTGGTACTCTTCCTCGGTCACCTCCAGGGCTTCCGGATAATCCTTCAGCTTCACAAGAGACGCGAAGGGATGGCCGCTCCACAGATACAGCACGTTGCAGCGCATCTCCACCATCATTTCCATGGTCCGGATCCACATGTTCTTGTCATAGAACCAGGGGAAACGGTCGGGAGTAATGGGATATTCGTAGGTATTCCGGGGCGGCTCGATCTTTGTGAGCTGCAGGCCGATGGCCGGTCCCCTCAGCTTAAATACGGGAGCGTCCCCGTAGGTCATGTTCCGGGGCAGTCCTCCTCTGAACATAACGCGCTCCGACAGGGCCACACAGCCGTACAGGGTGCCGATGTCGGACCCGCCCACGATGAGCCACACCTGTCCGGGCAGGGTGTGAAGGTAGAAGCCCTCTCCCTCCGGCGCGTGATTGTAATACAAAAGCTCTTTGTTCTCTTCCAGGTCTTTTATGACCTTACTGTTATTCCGGTCCCCCGCGTACAGCGTCAGCGCGTTGAACTGCCGCAGGTCCGTTATGTCTTTCTCGTCCACGTTGTGGATATAATAGCCGTTCTTGGCCAGCCGTTTGCTGAGGTAGAGCAGGCCGTAGGCAATACGGTCGTTCTCCTCGGCGGGATGAATGATATAGATTTCTTTCGGATACTTGCTTTTGTCGAATCCTGCATCCTGCTCTTGCAGGAATCTATCCAACTTAGACATATTGTTTTCCTCTTTTTTTATCGGGACCGCCGGCACGGCCGGCCGGTCCCGTCCTGATCATTAAAGTGTCACGCCCTGCTTGAAGATGGCCATGTCATGGAAGCCGGCTTCCTCCGCCTTTACCTTCCGTCCTGACGCCACGTCAAGCACATAGTGGAACAGATCCAGGGACAATTCCTCCATGGATGTCTCTTCTACCAGCTTTCCCGCGTTGAAATCGATCCAGTTGGACTTCTTTCCGGCCAGCGTGGAATTGCTGGAGATCTTTACCGTGGGCACAGGAGACGCGAAGGGCGTACCTCTGCCGGTAGTAAACAGTACGATGTGGGCGCCGCTGGCCGCCAGCGCCGTGGATGCCACCAGGTCGTTGCCCGGAGCGCTTAAGAGATTGAGTCCCTTCACCTCTACCGGACAGCCGTACTCCAGCACGCCTCTCACGAGAGCGCTTCCGGACTTCTGGGTGCAGCCCAGGGATTTGTCCTCCAGGGTGCTGATGCCGCCCTTTTTGTTGCCGGGAGAAGGGTTCTCGTAAATGGTCTGGTTGTGGCTTGTAAAATAATTTTTAAAATTGTTGATGAGGTCCACCGTCTTGTGGAACAGCGTCTCGTCCGCGCACCGGTCCATGAGCAGCGTCTCGGCGCCGAACATCTCCGGCACCTCCGTCAGGATAGTCGTGCCGCCCTTGGAGATGAGAAGGTCGGAGAACGCGCCCACCACCGGATTGGCGGTAATGCCCGACAGTCCGTCGGAACCGCCGCACTTCATGCCGATGATCAGCTCCCCGGCGTCGATGGGCTCTCTCTTAAACTGCCCCGCGTAAGCTGCCAGCTCCTCCAGAAGCTTCAGCCCGTCCGCCATCTCGTCATCCGACTCCTGGCATACAAGGAACCGCACTCTTTCGGGATCGTAATCTCCCATGTGCTTTTTGATCTCTTCGATGTTGCTGTTCTCACAGCCCAGGCCCAGCACCAGCACGCCGCCGGCATTGGGGTGGTTGATGAGATCCGCGAGGATCTGCCGTGTGTTCTCCTGGTCATCGCCCATCTGGGAGCATCCGTAAGGATGGGGGAACGCCACCACTTCCTCTATGGTCCCGACAGCCAGATGCTGCGCTGCCTTTGCCATGGCCGAGGCGATGGAATTGACGCAGCCGACCGTGGGGATGATCCACAGTTCGTTGCGGACGCCCACCTTGCCGTTGGGGCGGCGGAAGCCGTCAAAGGTCACATGCTCCGTGGGAGCCACGTCTGTGTGGCCCTGGGGATTATAGGTGTACTCCAGCAGATCGCCCAGGGCGGTCTTTATATTCTGCACATGGATCCAGCAGCCGGTCTTCACATCCTCTTTCGTGTTGCCGATGCGAAAACCGTACTTGATCACGTCGCCCCCCTGGGGAATGTCTTTTAAGGCAAACTTGTGACCCTGGGGGATGTCCTCCTGCAAGGTGACAGACTGGCCCGCCACCTGGCACACCGTACCGGCAGAAAGAGGCTTTAGGGCTACCGCCACATTGTCCGCCGGATTGATCTTGATATAGTCCTGCATAATTCTCTCCAATTTACTTGATGATAGTTTCCAGTGCCTTTCTCATACCCTCCGCGCGGATCAGCTCCAGGTCGGCCACTACGGCGTCTGTAAGGCCGGGCTGGGCATTTAAGTCCTCACCGAAGAATTTCACGTTGCCCAGGAACATGGAAACCACCTGGTTCGCGGGCTTCTTGGAATTGGCGGCAAAGAACTCCAGCACATCCGCGTCGTCCATGATCTTGTATTCCTGTCCGTTCCTGTCGCCGATAAGGGCGCCGTCCCGGATCTCGCTGCCGGTGTAGAATGCCATAAGGGCGGCAATGGAGAAGGTCAGATGCTTGGGCAGCTTGCCCTCCTTCTCAATGTAAGCCAGCAGAGAAGGCATGCAGCGGGCTCTCCACTTGGACACGGAATTCAGGGAAATGGAAAGCAGCGCGTGCTTTACGTAAGGATTCTCAAAACGCTCGATCACCGCGTTGGCGAAATCCTTCAGCTCCTGCTCCGGAAGAGACAGGGTGGGGATCACCTCGTCAAAAATGGTGTTCATCATAAACTGGCGCACGGTGGCGTCGTTCATGGACTCCAGCACAATGTCGTTGCCTGCCAGATAGGAGGCCAGCACGAAGGAGGTGTGGGCGCCGTTCAGGATGCGCACCTTCCGCTCCTTGTAAGGCTTCTGGTTATCGGTGAAGATCACGGGCAGGCCGGCTTCATCCAGCGGGAACTCATCGGAGAAATCCTTCTCGGACTCAATGACCCAAAGGGCGAACAGTTCGCTTGTATCAAGGAGATTATCCCGATAGCCCAGCTCCTGCCAGATCTGCTCCGCGTCGTCTCTGGGATAACCGGTAACGATACGGTCTACAAGGGTGCTGCCGAAGATACATGCTTCCCGTACCCATTCCTTGAAGTCCTCGCCCAGCTCCCACAGCTGGATAAAATCAAAGACGCACCGTTTGAGCATGGGGCCGTTGTCGGCGATGAGCTCTACAGGCAGCATGATCAGGCCCTTGTCCATGGCGCCGTTAAACGCTTTGAACCGCTCATACAGGAACTTGGTCAGCTTGCCGGGGAAGGTATTGGGAGGGGTGTTCTCAAACTTATCGTTCTCATCAAACACGATACCTGCCTCTGTAGTGTTGGAAACCACAAAGCGGAGGGTATCCAGCCTGGCGTATTCCATATATCTGTCATATTCCTCCACAGCGCCCACGGCGTCAGCCACACTGGTGATCACACGGTTCACGATCTTTGCCTCGCCGTCCTCCTTGCCGCGCATGGACAGGGTGTACTGGCAATCCTGCTGATGGAAGAAATCCAAACTGCCGAATTCAATAGGCTTTACGATGGCGATATTGCCGTCGAATACGCCCTTCTCGTTGGCCACGTCGATCATGTAGTCAACAAACGCGCGAAGAAAACCGCCTTCGCCGAACTGCAGCACCTTGATAGGCCGCTCCTTGGGGTTGGTCATGCTCTTGTTTAAAACTTCCATGTTCTCTCCTCGATTCTGCGGGGCTGCCGTATCCCCGCCTGTACTGATTTGATGATAACCGCACCGGCACATTTCCGCGAAAATGTGCCTGGTGATGTAAGTACTTTCAGAATTCATTCTACCGTTTCTATCCGTATAAGTCAATGCTTTTCTGCCGAAAAATCCATTGAAAAATATACTTGCCGGCGTCAAAAATTCCATTGCTCCAAAAAATCAAAACACATTGCAAAATCCCAATGTTTGGAGTATAATAGTCCCGAACATGTAAGTGCTTACATTTTTTAGTGAGGTGCATGCCATTTGAACATCTATGACGTATCTCTGAAAGCCGGTGTGTCCATCGCCACCGTCTCCCGGGTACTCAACGGCAGCGGATCCGTCAGCGAAAAGACCCGTCAAAAAGTGCTGGCTGTGATAGAGGAATCCGGCTATACTCCCAACGCCTTCGCCAGAGGACTGGGGCTGGGCACCATGCGCACCGTGGGCGTCATGTGCTCCGATTCCTCCGACCCTTACCTGGCCAACGCCGTGCACCATCTTGTGCGGGAGCTGCGGAGCAACGATTACGACGCTCTGCTTTGCAGCACCGGCTACGAACTGGAGGAAAAACAGAATTACATGAACCTGATGTTGTCCAAGCATGTGGACGCCATCATCCTGGCAGGATCCTCCTTTCTGGACATGAAGGAAGAAAACAACCGGTATATCCTCCAGGCGGCGGAGCACGTGCCTGTCATGCTCACCAACAGCGTGCTGGACGCGCCCAATATCTACAGCACCGTGTGCGATGATTTCCGCGCCACAAGGAACGCCGTCCTGGAACTGATCCGCAGCGGCAGGACACGGATCCTGTTTTTGTATACAGCCATATCCAGAGGCGGACAGGCCAAGATGGACGGTTATAAAAAAGCGCTGAAAAAAAGCGGCATCCCCGTGGACGAAGCGCTGATCCGCCGCTGCCCCAGAGGACTGGATGAAACCGTGCGGTACATCGCCAGCCTCTACGACACCGGCCTGCGGTTTGACGGGGTCATGGCCGCGGAGGACCTGATCGCCGTGAGCGCGGTAAAATTTGCCCGCAGCCGCGAACTGTCGGTACCGGAGGATCTGAGCATCATCGGCTACAACAATTCCGTAGTGGCCATGTGCAGCGAACCCGCCGTCACCTCCATTGACAACCGGGTGGACGCTTTGTGCCGCACTACGGTAAACACGCTGATGCAGGTGTTAAACGGCCGCAGCGCTCCCCGGCGCACGGTCCTCTCCGCCGAACTGGTGCAGCGGGGCACCACGGATTTCTAAACCTGCGGGACGCAAAAACGCAACCAATTATAATTCACTATACAAGGAGGAGTTTATCATGAAAGCATTTATGGACAAGGATTTCCTGCTTTCCACCGAGACAGCCAAGACGCTGTTCCACGACCACGCGGAGCACATGCCCGTGCTGGACTACCACTGCCACATCGATCCCCGTGAGATCGCCGAGGACCGCCAGTTTGACAACATCACCCAGGTATGGCTGGGCGGCGACCACTACAAGTGGCGCCAGATGCGCACCAACGGCGTGGACGAGCGCTACATCACCGGGGACGCCCCTGACCGGGAAAAGTTCCAGAAGTGGGCCGAGACGCTGGCAAAAGCCATCGGCAATCCCCTGTACCACTGGAGCCATCTGGAGCTGCAGCGCTACTTCGGCTACACCGGCACCTTAAACGGCGACACCGCCGAGGAAGTGTGGAACCTCTGCAACGCGAAGCTCCATGAAAAGTCCATGAGCGTGCGCAACATCATCAAGCAGTCCAACGTAAAGCTCATCTGCACCACGGACGACCCCGTGGACTCTCTGGAATGGCATAAGATGATCGCCGAGGATCCCACCTTTGACGTGCAGGTGCTGCCCGCATGGCGTCCCGACAAGGCCATGAACATCGAGAAGCCCGAATACCTGGATTATCTGGCACAGCTGGCCAAGGTCAGCGGCGTAGACATCAAGACCTTCGCCGACCTGCAGGAAGCCTTAAAGAAGCGTCTGGCATTCTTTGACTCTATGGGCTGCAAAGTCAGCGACCATGCTCTGGAATACGTTATGTACAAGCCCGCCACCGATAAAGAGATCGAAGCCATCTTCGCAAAGAGAATGGCCGGCGGCGCTGTTTCCCACGAGGAAGAGCTGCAGTTCAAGACAGCCTTCATGGTATTCGTAGGCAGACAGTACCACCGTCTTGGCTGGGCCATGCAGCTCCACTACGGCACCCAGAGGAGCGTCAACGAGCTTATGTTCAACAAGCTGGGCCCCGACACCGGTTACGACCACATTGACACATACAGCTCCTCCAAGGAAATGTCTTCCTTCTTAAACGCCCTCAACCGCACCGACGAGCTGCCCAAGACCATCATCTATTCCCTGAACCCCGTGGACAACGCCGCCATCGGCACGGTGCTGGGCTGCTTCCAGGACAGCTCCGCGGTAGCAAAGATCCAGCAGGGCTCCGCATGGTGGTTCAACGATCACAAGGTGGGCATGACAGAGCAGATGACCTCCCTGGCAAACCTGGGCCTGCTGGCCAACTTCATCGGCATGCTCACAGACTCCCGCAGCTTCCTGTCCTACACCAGGCACGAGTATTTCCGCCGGATCCTCTGCGACCTGCTGGGCAAGTGGGTGGAGAACGGAGAGTATCCCGCCGACATGAAGACTCTGGGAGAGATCGTGGAAAATATCTCCTTCAACAACGCGGTAAACTATTTCGGATTTGATCTGTAAAACGTGTCGCCCGACAGCGCAAAAAATGCCGCCTGACGGCGGTATTTTGCAAGAATTGCTCCGCAATTCTTGTCGCCATCCATTCACTTGGCTCGCGCATTTTCCTATTGCATAAAAATACGCGGGGGACAGGCGCGTCAGCGCCTGTTTCCTGCGTATACTTTTTTCAGAAGGATCCCCGCCGCCAAAACTGCCGGCAGGATCAGCATCCACCATTGATCCCGCGGGCAGACGATCTCTTCCTGCCTCACGTCTTCCGGTATCTCCACCCGCCGTCCCCGCACGAGGAGCCGCCGGGTATTGACTCCGTAGGGCGTGCAGGTGACCAGCGTACAGAAATCTTCTCCCTCCTGTATCTTCAGGGCGTCCAGCTCGTCAGGGTCCACCGTCAGGATCCGGTCCACCTTGTAGGTAAGCTCCCGGTCCAGCACCCGGACGATAAAGATATCTCCTTTTTTCATCCGGTCCAGCCGGGAAAACAGCCTGGCTGACGCAAGGCCCCTGTGGCCTGTGAGCACGGCGTGGGTGCCCTCCCCTCCTATGGGAAGAGAGGAACCCTCCAGATGCCCCGCGCCGCTCTGCAGTACTTTCTCATCCGTTCCATGATAGATCGGCAGCAGGATATCCTCCCCGGGCACTTCCACATACCCCATGATCCCTGTGCCGGTAATGTCCAGAAGGCTTTCGTATATCATCCGCTCTCCGCGGCTCCCGGTCCCGGGAACGTCGGATCTTTCTCTCAGACGCAGATTGTAGGCCTCCGCTTCTTTGAGCATGCTGTCGCTTACCTGCTGTTCCATCGCTTTTGTGCGTTCCCTGTACATGTCTATAGCGCTCTTCATCTTCTGCTGCCGCATATGATCGCTTACGGAAGGATACAGCATCAGACCGAGCCCCGACAGGAGCATGAGGCTCACCACTGCCCAGTATGCCGTTTCCTTTTTCATTGTCCCATTCCTCCCGGCACGTCGGCAGAAACCGCTGTCTTCCTTTTTCTCCAAATCCCGGCGCATACCATGCCGCCGGCCAGGAACAATGCCCCGGCAAGAAAGGATATCTCCGCTCCCCTGCCGCCGGTGTGGGGCAGAATGGAGGATTTCTGATCGATCAGGGTCACGGCAAACAGGCCGGTCTCCACATTTCCCGCTATGGTCCCGTCCTCTGCCGCGGCGTCCTGCTGTCCGGCCACATCGTCCCGGGTGCCGTCCACGGACATTGTCAGGGCTGTCAGAAGGCCGTTTTCGTCAATATCCGCCGTCATGGAAAAGGACACGGGCTTCATGGCATTGTAGCCATCCGGCGCCCGGGTCTCCGTAAGGGTATAGGCGCCCGCGCCCAGCCCTTCCACCAGGATATGGCCTGTCTCATCGGTAACCAGCTGGGAGGCCTGCCCGGGGTCTTCCACCCATCTGACAAGCTTCTGTCTGCCGGTGTCCTGATCCCTGTCTCCAAATACACCGTACCAGGTCTCACTGCCGCCGTCGCCATCCGGCGCTGCCTGTCTGGACAGCAGAAACACTGCCCCGTTCAGCCCCGCATTGTGCTCCTCGTCAGACCCGATCTTTGCGATATCAAGCCCCAGCGGGTACATGTACACCGCTTTTTCCGTAGTATATCCTGTACTATCCCCATCGGGATCATTTGGATCATTGGAATATTCCAGCGTCACCCGGTTGTCTTCCCCGGGAACAAGCCGTGCCTTGCCATTAACCCGGGCACAGTAGGTCACAACGATCCGGGAATCCGCTGTGATCACATATCCCTCCTCCTTCAGCTTGTTCAGATCTTCAAAAATGATCTGAAACGTATCTCCGCTGCCATCTGCGTTGTGCGTGATCGGAAAACGGAACCGGAATTCTCCCGTTTCCTTTTTGTAGGGAGCTACCTCCTGCCCGTCAATGGTCAGCTTCAGAGAAGTACCCACAAAGGTAAAGCCCCTGGTGATGGTATCGGTCAGCTGATAGAAAAAGGTATCGTAGGCATCATAATTCCGGGGCAGCGTACCTGTGATCCGAAACCACATGGTATCCGTAACGCCGGCGCTGACGCCCTTTACCGGCTCGTCTCCCGAAAGGATCTCCTTTGTCACCTCCGGGATGTCCGCCTTCCGCTCCACCGTCTGGCTTCCCAGCACCTCGAGGATATACTGGGAAACCGCATTGTTTTCCCTGACAAATTCCTCCGCCCCGCTGTTTTCCGTTACCAGATAGTAGCCGGGTCCGTCCACTGTGATAACCGATTCCCGCCTGCCGCCGGGAAGCCCGCTGTCTGTCAGCACCGAATCGGTACCGTTTTCCGTCAGGTGCCCGGCGGCGATCCGGGCAAACTGCTCCAGCAGGTCCCCGTCATCCCGGTAAGGGCTGTCCGACAGCACTCTGGCCGTCTGAGCAGCATATGCGTCCTCTGTATATTCCGCGCTGTCCCCAACGGCAAGGTCCCCGGCGGAAAGGCCCCGGACAAACAGCTCTCCTACTGTTTCCGGAGCAGTCTCTTCCCCTTCTGCCTCCAGAAGCGTTTCATCCGCCAGCAGTTCCTCCATAAAACCGCCGGCGTCAATGCCGCTGCCCCATGTTATATCGGATATCCTGCGTTCCTCCCCCTCGGGAGCATTGGCCATAAGCCTGCCTCCGAAGATCTGATATGCCGTAAATTGTCCCTCCGTCATGTCGGGCATGTCATCCTGATTGGTAATGGTAATAGAGCAGGCAGGCACGCCTGCTTCACTTGCCAGAGCAGAAATAGCTGCGGTCTGCACCAGCAGAAGGGCCAGTACAATCAAACACAGCCGTTTCCATGCTGCCATGTTCCGTTTCATTGACTATTCCTCCTATTTTTGAAACGCTTTACGCTAAAACTACGATAAAGCGTCCTTTCGGTATTAATATATTGTCGACTGCCGGAAAAGGTGAAAAAATTTTGTCAATGCGAAACTTTTTTGATAAAATGGCATCTATATGAACAGAAGGATTTTTGAAGCCGCCGTCCGTTCTTTTGGGGACCGGCTCACATGGAAACGCGGGAGAAAGGGGGAAGATGATCTGTGGAGGATGAGACGATCATAGAATTGTACTGGAACCGTTCGGAAGAAGCCATCCGCCGCACCGGTGAAAAATACGGCGGCCTGTGCCGGACCATCGCCCGGAACATCCTGCGCAATGAGGAGGACACCGAGGAATGCGTCAGCGACGCCTATCTCAGCGTCTGGAACGCCATTCCTCCCGCCCGTCCCAACGACTTCAAAGCGTTTCTCGGCAGGATCGTGCGAAACGGCGCGCTGGAGCGGTACCGGCACAGCCACCGGCAGAAGCGGGGCGGCGGCGCCGTCACCCTGGTGCTCTCGGAGCTGGAGGAATGCGTGGCGGGAGATTTCCGCACGGACGACGTCATCGACAGGGAACACATCCGCGCCCTGCTCAACAGCTTTCTGGAAAAACTGTCCGTCACCAGCCGGATCATCTTTGTGCGGCGGTACTGGTTTGCCGATTCCATAGAAGACATCGCCGCGCTGTGCGGCATCAGCCGGAGCAGGGTAAAGTCCAGCCTGTACCGCAGCAGGCAGAAATTGAAAAAAATCCTGGAGGAAGGAGATGTGTATGTATGACGCAGAATGAAATTTTTTCCGTCTTTGGAGAGATCGACGACAGATATATCAGTCAGGCGTGCAATGCCCGCGGGGTGATCCGGATGAAACAGAGCTTCTGTCTGTTTTTCGCGGGCTTTCTGCTCACATCCATAATAGATGATCTTCTCTATCACATAATCGCCCTGTATATTACCCACGGTATGAACAGGCCCTTCCTGCTGGAGCTGGCCCGTATGTGCGGATATATCTGTCTCATCGCCGCCGGGGAGCGGTTCTGCCGGGAACAGCCCCGTCACAGCTATATAAGAGGGGTACAGATGCTGTCCTTTGCCGTGTGCCTGATCATGTCGGCAAAGATCGTCCTGAGCGCAGCTTATTATCTGGGGGACCTGACCATGGGGGACCTGTATGTTCCCATCCGGCTGCGGATCGCCTTCTATCTGTTAAAGGGCGCCATCCCGGTATGCTTCGCCCTGGGGTGCAGGCAATGGCTCTCCGGCCGCAGCCTTTTGTGGAGCCGGCTGGCGGCTCTCTTTGGCGGGGCATACGCGCTGTTTACCCTCCTGCCCCTGCTCCAGGGCCGCCTGTGGTTTTACTATACCACCTATAGCCATTACGACGAGACATTCTTCCTGGAAGGCGACTACGTCTATGGCCTTGAACCCGGCCTTTTGTGTCTCTATCTGCTGTTCTTTGTGCTTTTGCTGGCAGGTATATGGAAAATGAAAAAGCTGGCGGAGCAAGGTAACTTCCAATAAGACTTCCAATAAGACAGTATCGAAATTTTTGAAATTTCTGTCTTATGAGTTGATTTTGCAATGCAGATGGCATATAATATATGTGCAGCCGATGAAGAAAGGGGACAGCCACATGGCAAACACAACAAATTTCAGCGTCCGCATGGACAGCGACATCAAGAAACAGTGTGAAAGCCTTTACAATGAACTGGGGGTCAACCTTACCACTGCGATCAACGTCTTTCTGCGCCAGTCCCTCCGGGCAGGCGGGTTCCCGTTTGAGGTGCGTTTGGATCGGCCCAACAAAGAAACGATTGCCGCTATGTTAGAGGCAGAACGGATTGCGCATGATCCCAGCGTAAAGCACTATTCCGATGTGGAAGAAGCCCTCCGGGAGTTGAAACGATGAACCGAGATATTGTCTGGACTGCCAGATTCAAAAAGGACTACAAACTGGCAATGAAACGTCATCTCGACATAGAGCTGCTGGATGATATTATCCGGGCGCTGTCGCGTGGTGAAACGCTGCCGGAGAAAAACAAGGACCATGAACTGAGCGGCGATTGGGCAGGGCACAGAGAATGCCATATCCAGCCGGATTGGTTATTGGTCTACCGCATTGATAACGATGTGCTGGTGCTGACGCTGGCCCGCACCGGGACGCATAGTGATCTGTTCGGGAAATAAAGATACCGCCGTATGGGAATAAACTCCTGTACGGCGGTTTTCCTTGTATGCATATGTTTTTATACCGTTTTTCCCACATACATGGCCCGCATGGCGTTGCAGATGGCGATCACCGCCACGCCTACGTCGGCGAACACTGCCATCCACATGTTGGCAATGCCAAGGGCCGCCAGGATCAGCACTAGTATCTTCACCCCGATGGCGAAGATGATATTCTGCCATACGATAGACATGGTGCGCCGGGCAATGCGGATAGTCTGGGCCACCTTTACCGGTTCGTCCTTCATGATAACGATATCTGCCGCCTCAATAGCGGCGTCGGCGCCCATGGCACCCATGGCGAAACCCACGTCGGCGCCGGCCAGCACAGGGGCGTCGTTGATACCGTCGCCCACATAGAGTACCGTGCCCTTGCCGGTACGCTCCTTCATCAGCTGCTCCATGCGGTCCACCTTATCGGCGGGAAGAAGCTGGGCGTACACCTGGTCGACACCCACTTCCTTTGCCACCTTCTCGCCGGAAAACTGCTGGTCGCCTGTGAGCATCACCGTCTTTTTCACCCCTGCGGCCTTCAGCTGCCGGATGGCCTCCGCGGCGTCCTTCTTTACCACATCCGCCACATAGATGGTTCCCATGTACCTGCCGTCTCTGGCTACATACACCAGAGTGCCGGCATATTCCTCCGGCTCGATCCGGACGCCCAGCCGGTCCATGAGCTTCCGGTTGCCGGCCGCGATAGCGGCTCCCTTATATCGGGCGGTAATGCCGTATCCTGCCTGTTCATTGCCCTCTGTCACATCTGCGCTGTCGGGCAGGCCGTATTTCCTCTCACAATCATTCAGGATGCATTGTCCGATGGGATGGTTGGACAGGCCCTCGCACAGGGCGGCGGTCTCCAGCAGTTCTTTTTCCTCTATCCCCTCTGCCAGACGGCAGTTTTCCACCTGAAAGGTGCCCATGGTGAGGGTGCCGGTCTTGTCAAACACGGCGATCTGGCCATTTGCCGCCGCTTCCAGATAATTGCTGCCCTTCACAAGGATCCCCTGCCTGGACGCGCCGCCAAGGCCGCCGAAAAAGCTCAGGGGCACGGAGATCACCAGGGCGCAGGGACAGGAAATTACAAGAAAGCTCAGGCCCCTGTACAGCCAGTCCTGCCAGTTGTGGTCCGGCAGCACAAGGGACGGGATCAGCGCCAGCAGCACGGCGCAGATCACCACGACAGGAGTGTAATATCTGGCAAACCGGGTGATGAATTGCTCGGTCTTCGCCTTTTTGTCGCCCTGATTTTCCACCAGCTCCAGGATACGGGCCACGGTAGAATCCTCATAGGCCTTATCCGCCCGCATTTCCAGCACGCCGTTCAGGTTGATGCAGCCGCTGATGAGGGTGTCTCCCTCCGCTACATCTTTGGGGACGGGTTCGCCGGTAAGGGCTTTTGTATCCACCGTAGAGCTGCCCTTTACCACCGTGCCGTCCAGAGGGATCCGGTCTCCCGCGTGAAGCACGAGGATGTCTCCTACCTGTACTTCCTCGGGGGAAACGGTCTTTATCTCATCCCCCGCCTTTACGTTGGCGTATTCAGGATAAATATCCATCAGGTCCGAGATCGACTCCCGGGAACGGTTCACCGCATAGCTCTGGAACAGTTCGCCTACCTGGTAGAACAGCATCACCGCCACGGCCTCCGGATATTCTCCTACAAAAAACGCGCCCACAGTAGCCAGAGTCATGAGGAAATTTTCATCCATCACCTGTCCGTTCCGGATATTGCCCGCGGCCTTCTGCACCACGTCTCCTCCTGCCACAAAATAAGCGGCGAGAAAGATCACAAGAAGTATATTATCGCTCAGATGGAAAATGTGGTCGCAGAGCAGGCCCACAACAAACAGGCCCATACCGGTAAGGATCCGGTACAGACGCTTTTTCATCTTCTTTGTCATGGCGTTATCTCTCTTTCACCGTTACGTCGGGCTCCCGCTTTTTCACGATGTCCACGATCTGCTTCTTCACGTCCGCCATGGCGTCCGCCGGAGCGTCCACCACCAGCCGTTTGGTCATAAAGTTCAGATTTGCGGACTCTACCTGGTCCAGCTGCTGTACCTCTCCCTCAATGAGTCCTGCGCAGTGGGCGCAATCCAGGTCCTCCAGAATAAATGTCTTTTTCATGATCGTTGATCCTCCCTCTTTTATTTGTTCTTTTTCTGCTTTTTGTTCTTGCCCTTGGATCTGTCCTTCTTTTTCTCCCCGGACAGCTTTTCCCGGTCCGGTGCTTTCCCGGCAGACTCGTGTAACTCCCGGTCCGGTGCTTTCCCGGCAGGCTCATGCGCCTCCCGGTCGGGTTCCATTTCAGGGGAGATGCTGTATGTCTCCTCCTCGGGCAGATCCTCGCACACATGCTCCATCCCCTGACCGATGATCGTCTGGATATGGCTGTCCGCCAGGGAATAGAAAATGGTCTTGCCGTCCCGGCGGGATTTCACCAGATCCATCTGCTTCAGGATGCGAAGCTGATGGGAAATGGCCGACTGGGTCATGTTCAACAGGGTAGCGATGTCGCACACGCACAGTTCTGACCGGAACAGCACAAACAGTATCTTGATGCGGGTCGTATCCCCGAACACCTTGAACAGTTCGGCCAGATCATACAGCAGTTCTTCCGGCGGCATCTCCTTCTGTACCTGTTTTACCAGATCCTCATGGACGTGGAGGTATTCGCACACCTCCGCGTTTTGTTCTGTTCTGTTCATGTTAATCTCCGTTCCGAAACATCTTTGTTTCTTTAAACATATGAACAATCATTCATATATTTATTATAGTGAGCTGACTTTGGTTTGTCAATAGATTACCTGTATTTCCATAAAATTTTTTCCGTCTGCCCGGCACGCGCATTTTCCTATTGCACCAAAAAAAGGACTCCGGGCGATTCAATTACGCCCGAAGTCCTGTATGTGCATTTTATCTGATCCGGCCGCGGATCATTTTCTGGTGAGGAAGGTAGGGATCTGAATATCCTTTTCATCTACCAATCCGGACACGCCGCCCTTGTCGGTCGCGGAGGAGTCCGTTGTGGTGCCGGAAGAGGAAGCTCCGAAAGTAGTCACCGGTTTGCTGCTGTTGTTGGCAGTAAAACTGGAAAACCCAAAGCCCTTCTTGTCCTCTTTCTTTTCCTTCTTGTCGCTGCCGACCTCGGCGATACCTGTTGCGATAACAGTGATGGTAGCTTCATCCGCACAGTCTGGATCGTACATGGCGCCAAAGATGATATTGGCCTCGTCGCCTGTGAGATCCTGTACGTATGAGGCGGCCTCGTTGGCGTCCATCAGGGAGATGTCGCCGGAAATATTTACGATCACATCGGAAGCCCCTGCGATAGTCGTCTCAAGAAGAGGACTGGATACAGCCTGCTTCACGGCCTCAATGGCCTTATCGTCGCCCTTGGCCTGTCCGATACCGATATGAGCAATACCCTTGTCAATCATAACTGTCTGCACATCGGCAAAATCCAGATTGATGAGGGCCGCCTCATTGATCAGGTCGGTAATGCCCTTCACAGACTGCTGCAGCACTTCGTCAGCCTTTTTCAGGGCTTCCGGCATAGTGGTGCGCCGGTCAACGATCTCCAGCAGCTTGTCATTGGGGATCACGATAAGCGTGTCCACATGCTGCTTCAGGTTTTCGATGCCTGACAGGGCATTTTCCATACGGCGCTTTGCCTCAAAGCGGAAAGGCTTTGTCACCACGCCGACGGTAAGGATACCCATTTCCTTTGCCACCTGCGCCACAACGGGAGCCGCTCCGGTTCCGGTGCCGCCGCCCATGCCGCATGTAACAAATACCATATCCGCGCCGTTAATGGCCTTGCTGATCTCATCAACACTCTCCTCGGCCGCCTGCCTGCCAACCTCCGGCTTGGCTCCGGCGCCCAGACCCTTGGTGATCTTCTCACCGATCTGAATGGTAGTGGGAGCCTTGCACAGCGTCAGGGCCTGCTTATCGGTATTGACGCCGATAAATTCCACGCCGCCGGTGCTTTCTTCCACCATTCTGTTTACCGCGTTATTGCCGGCGCCGCCCACGCCGATCACAATGATACGTGCCGCATTTGCGCCTTCATTTGTCATAAATTCTACCAAGAGTCCTTCCTCCTTTATGTTTCTCTATCTTTTGGAACATACTTGTCTGTAATTACCTACCGTTTATAATAATATAATATATGTCAAATTGTCAAGAAGTCCGTCCTATTTCTGCCTGTTTTTCATGCAAAATTTTCTTTTTCTTTTTCCCGGCCCGCGCCGGTATCCCTGACGCTCATTCATCCGGATAGATCACGCCGGAAGAGCCGTCTCCCGTCTCGTCCGGATAGATTTCTCCGGAGCCGCCGTCTCCCTCGTCCGGATAGATCTCTCCGGAGCCGCCGTCCCCCGTCTCGTCCGGAGTAATGACGCCGGACGCTCCTTCCTCTCCGGAAATGCCGCTATCCTCCGCAGCCGATCCGTTCTCCACAGGGGTCATGACGCCGTTTGTATCGATGTTCCAGCTGTTCACGCTGCTGTCCTCGGGCGTATCGGCCGGCGTATCCGTTTCGTCATCAGAAATAGCGACCTTGTCAAATACCACGTTTTCGGTCGCTTCTGTCACTTCCTCCAGATGGAGCACGCCCTTCTTTCCCGACAGCACATGCATCAGGCTGGCCAGCCTTGCCACCTTGTTTTCCAGATACTTGTCCGGTCCAAGCAGTATCTCTACCTGGTCAAACACCAGCACCCAGTCGCAGGCGTCCTCCAGCACATCCTGCCGGGCTGTGATGGAATTGGGCTTCAGGCCGTGCTTTTCCATGAGCTGGCTCAGATTGTACAGGGTATTGAATACCTCCGGCTTTTCCACCGGCAGCACCTCGTACATATGGATATAATCAAATTTCAGACCGAAGATCTGAGGGATCTTGTCTGATTTTTCACTGCTCAGGTCAATGACCGTGCCGTTCTTGTCAAAGTACACATAACTGCCCTGGCTTTCCGCAAATCCTACGATCGTCTTTTCATATGCGGTGATCCGCACGCTGTCACGCCCTGTGATCTCCACCTCCACCATATCCAGAAAAGGGATCTCTTCCGGCTTGGTAAAATGGTATTTGTAATACAGGTATGCCGTATTATGATCCAGGGCGGTAGGCAGCACGCTCTCTATGATCTGTTCATCCGTATAGATCTCATTTCCCCGCACATCTATGGTTTTCACCGTACACATAAAATACGCCAGCAGTACCAGCGCCACCACCGCCAGCACAAGGCTGACGACAATGGTCAGCTTCTTTCTCTTTCTCATTCTGGCAAGTCTGCGGAATTCTATCTCGCTATTGTTCATCATAGTTTCCCTGAACCTTTCCTCATTCCCGTACATCACGGATATCCGCGCCCAGGCGCCGCAGGTCTCCCGCTATATCTCCGTATCCGCGCCGTATATAATTCACCCCGGTGATGCGGGTGATCCCTTCGGCGGCAAGTCCCGCTATGATCAGCGCAGCGCCGCCCCTCAGTTCTTTTGCCTCCACAGAGCATCCGGCAAGCCGGGGCACGCCGGTGATCCGGGCGGTCTGTCCTTCAATGTGTATATCCGCGCCCATCCTGCACAGCTCCTCCGCCACCTGAAACCGGTGTTCAAATACCGTTTCCGTGATCCGGCTCTCCCCGGGCGCGCAGGCCGCCACAGCCATGAGCTGTGACTGCAGGTCCGTGGGAAATCCGGGGTAGGGCGCGGTAGCGCACTGCACAGGCCGCAAAGAGCCCTCTCTCACAGCCAGGATCCCCTGTCTGTTCTCCCACAGCCGCAGGCCCAGCTGTCTGTATATATCGATTTGATCTGCCAGCATACCGGAAGGGATACCCTGCAGCAGGATCCTTCCTCCCGTGGCCGCGGCCGCCAGCAGATATGTCCCCGCGATGATCCGGTCACCGGGCACACGGAACGTGACCGGCCCCGGCGCCTCTACGCCGGTGATGGAAATGGTATCCGTACCCGCGCCCCGGACATCGGCCCCCATGGCGCTTAAAAACTCACACAGGCCGACGATCTCCGGCTCCCGCGCCGCTCCCTGTATGGTCACAGGTTCCGCGCAGCAGGACGCGGCAAGCAGCAGATTTTCCGTCGCTCCCACACTTGCCATGGGCAGCCTGCAGCTTCCGCCTCCGGGCCGGCCCACAGCGCGGATCCATTCTCCGTCCGGATATACGAACACCCCCAGGCGCCGCATGCCTTCCAGGTGAAAATCCACGGGACGGGCGCCGATGGTGCAGCCGCCGGGATATGGCAGGATCGCCAGGCCCGTGCGGGCCAGGAGCGCTCCCAGAAACAGCACCGAGGACCTGAGCTTCTCCCCGCACTGCCTGGGCACTCTGCTGGTATGCACGCCTGTCGCGTCTATGATCAGATCATCTCCCTGCCGGCTGATCCTGCACCCCATATCCGTCATGGCGTCCGCCATGGCAGACACGTCTGTGATACGGGGACATCCCTTCAGCACTGTTTTTCCGGGTATGATCAGCGCCGCCGCCATAAGGGGCAGCACGCCGTTCTTCGAGCCCTGTACCCGGACCGTTCCCTGTAGTCTCCTGCCGCCCTGGATCTGAATGGTATCCAAACCGCCGCCTCCCAACATACCCTTACAGACCAGTATATGCGGTCAGGCGGTGGTGGTGCGTTTCTCTGAATGCGTAATTTTCTTTTTCTCCCTGCCGAAGGATCTTGGCAGGCATTTTGACAGATTCATGGCAATTCCCATTTCCGCCAGCAGAAACACCACGGAAGTGCCTCCGTAGCTGATAAACGGAAGGGTAATGCCCGTGTTGGGTATGGTGTTTGTCACCACGCCGATGTTCAGCACAATCTGAATGGCGATGTGCCCCAGAATGCCGGAGGCGATCAGGGCGCCGAACAGATCCGCGCTGTGCTGGGCGATGAGAAGAAACCGCCACAGCATGATGCCGAACACCGCTATGAGGATCAGCGCGCCGACAAGGCCCAGCTCCTCGCAGATAATGGAAAAGATCATGTCATTCTGGGCTTCCGGGACGAATCCCAGCTTCTGCATGCTCCCGCCCAGCCCTTTTCCGAACAGGCCGCCGGAACCGATGGCGTACAGGCCCTGAAGGGTCTGGTACCCTTTTTCATACTGCTCCGGGTTGCGCCAGATGAGCAGCCGCTCCAGACGGTAGGACTCCACGCTGAGGAACAGCGCCATAAATCCGCCGCCGGCCACTACCATGCAGACAAAAGGGAACCAGGCAGGGTAAGACACAAATATGACGATAACGCCGATACCCAATATGATAATGGCTGTGCTGAGATTGTTGGTGCCCACCAGTCCCACGATAGGAAGGATGGACAGAAACACCGCCATGAGGAATTTCAGGTCGGGCTTTTTCTCCCGCCGGCTGATCACATAGGCGAGGAACAGGATCACCGCCAGCTTGGCAAATTCCGACGGCTGGAAGGACAGAGGGCCCAGGGCCAGCCATCGCTTGGAGCCGTTGTAGGAACGGCCCACAAACAGTACGAGGGTGGACAGCACAACGGCCAGGCCATATGCCGGCACTGCCAGGCGCTGCCACAGATGATAATCCGTATTTGCCACAAGATACATGACGAACAGGCCGATGGACGTGGCAAAAAACTGCTTTTTAAAATAGTATCCGGCGTCGTCAAACCGCACCTCCCCGTTATAGGAGCCGGTGCTGTAGAGCATCACAAGGCCGAACGCCACGATCAGCAGCACACAGCAGATCAACGTGCAGTCCATGGGCCGGCTGTATCTGTTTTTGTCATTGGTATCCGCAGAAATCAGCTTCCGTAACAGAAACGGTTTCCTCAACCAATCACCTCTGCAATGAATTTTGATCTGTCCGCCGGGCGCCGGCTGTTCGGCCGGGCCGCGGCATACTTCAGTCAGGCAGGCTGCGGACAAAGTCCTTGAACATCCTTCCCCGCTGTTCGTAATTGTCAAACATGCCCCAGCTGGCGCAGGCGGGGGACAGCAGCACCGCGTCTCCCGGCCGGGCCTTTTCGGCGCATATCTTTACCGCTTCCTCCAGGCTGTCGGCATATGTAATGTCGGTAAATCCGTGTTTTTCGGCAGTCTCGCCGATCTGGGCAGCCGTCTGCCCCAGCAGCACGAAGGCTGTCACTTTGCCTTTGCAGGCTTCCATCCAGTCGTCAAATGTAGTCTTTTTATCATATCCGCCGCCGATGAGCACCGTAGGCCGCACCATGGCCTGGATACCCTTGATGGCCGCGTCCGTATTTGTCCCTTTGGAATCGTTGTAATAGACGACGCCCTTCTTCTCCGTCACGTACTCGATACGGTGCTCCACCGCCTGAAACTCGCGCAGCGCCTGAGCGATCTGCCCGGGGGTCACTCCCATGGCAAGGGCCATGCCCACAGCCGCCATGACATTTTCCAGATTGTGGACGCCCAGCAGATTGGACCGGGACATACGGCAGATCTCCTCCTGCTGTCCGTCGTGGCAGTACAGCACCGCGTCCATATCCTCCCCGGCGCAGATGCCTTCCGGAAGCATCGTCTCATGGCTGAAGAACAGCGGCCTGCAATTTGTCAGGCCTTCTCCGAATCTTCTCGTGATATCGTTGTCGTAGTTGAGCACGCACACCTCTTCCCCGGTCTGGTTCTTCGTCACCGCGAACTTGGCGTTGGCGTAGTTTTCCATGGTGTAATGGCGGTTTAAGTGATCCGGCGTCACGTTGAGCACCGCGGACACCACCGGGTGGAACCCATGGATGGTCTCCAGCTGGAAGCTGCTCACCTCCAGCACGCTGACCGAATCCGGCGTGGACTTTGTCACCATGGACGTGTAAGGGACGCCGATATTGCCCACCACGAATACATCCTGAAACGCCTTTTCCATAATGTGTCCCACAAGAGCCGTGGTGGTCGTCTTTCCGTTGGTGCCGGTGATGGCGATCACCCTGCCCTTCTCAAACTGCCATGCCAGCTCGATCTCTCCCCAGATGGGCAGGCCCGCCCGGCGCATGGCCTCTACAAATGGCGCGTCTGTAGGCACGCCGGGGCTCAGCACCGCCAGATCTGCCGCCTCCAGCACTTCCTCTGTCAGTTCTCCCAGCACGATCCGCGGGGAGACGCCCTCCGGCAGTTTTTCCCGCACCGCGTCCTCCGTCAGCGTCTCGTTGCTGTCATATAGTATCGCGTCGATATTCCGGCTGTGGAGCAGCCCGGCGGCGGCGATGCCGCTCTTTCCCGCGCCCACTACCAGAACCGTCTTTCCTGTCAGTTCCATTTTTTCTTTCTCCCCTTTTTCCAGTCTTCCTTTTCTGACAGATCCCGCGCCGGACGGTCATGCCGGCCGTGCCGGATCAAAGAGCCAGAAATCCCACAAGGCACAAAAGCGCCGTCACAACGGAAAACACCGCCACTACACGGGTCTCCGACCAGCCCTCTCCGTGCCCGGTAAAGCCGCCCAGCTCAAAATGATGGTGGATGGGCGCCATGCGGAAGATCCGTTTGCCGTGGGTCATCTTGAAGTATCCCACCTGCAGGATCACAGACAGCACCTCCACCAGGTAGACCAGTCCCACGATGAGGATGAACAGCGGCATCTGGAGCATGTACGCCGTGGCCGCTACAAAACCGCCCAGCGCCAGGGAACCGGTATCCCCCATAAACACCTTGGCAGGGTAGACATTGAACAGCAGAAACGCCATCAGGGCGCCTACCACGGCGCATGTCACCGGCTCAATGCCGCTTTTGGTAAAAATGGCCACTACGCCGAAAAAGGTGGCTACCATAATGGTAACGCTTGTATTCAGGCCATCCAGCCCGTCGGTAAAATTCACCCCGTTTACCGTGCCCAGCACGGCGAAATACATCAGGGGCACTGCCACCCAGCCCAGATCCAGCTCCGTACCGGGCATAAAAGGCACCTTGAGGGTCAGGGGCACGCTGAGCACATGGGTCATATAGTACGCAAACACTGTGGTGACGATAAACTGGAGGATCAGCTTCTGCCATGCCTTCAGGCCGTCGCTGCTGTGGAGCACCGCCTTGAGATAGTCATCCAGAAATCCGATGAGACCGAAGCCCACCATCATAAACACGACGGGCACGATCCTGGGATAATCCTTCATGTACAGGATCGACGTGAGTACCACGGCCACCAGGATGGCAAGGCCGCCCATGGACGGCGTCCCGGCCTTCTTCTGATGGGTTTCCAACTCTTCCCGCTCCGTATTGCTGAATTTCAGCTTCCGCAGCACGGGAATGACGATGGGAACCAGGATGGCGCATATGATAAAGCTGATCATAACCGGCATAACAAAACTAAAATTGATCTCCACTTTTTCACCTCATGTTATCTTTTGTCTGAATTAAATAAGTGTCTGTCCGGGACGGCTCCTCCTCGGATGCGTCCCTGCTAAGTATACTGTTTTCTGCCGCCACATTCAAGGATTTTCTGTCTCCGGCACAGGATTTCCTTCGATGCCCAGATAGGGCAGGATGTTGGAAAAGATCCGCGCGGCCACAGGCGCGGCCACGCTGCCGCCGTAGTAAACGCCCTTGGGATCGTGCACGATGACCAGCACGAGCACCTGGGGATCCTCCGCCGGGGCAAACCCCAGGAAGGACGCGATATATTTGTGGGCGCTGCGGGGCAGTGTCTGGGAAGTGGCCGTCTTCCCGCCGATGGAAAACCCTGCCACGCCGCCTTTTCCTCCCGTGCCCTCGGACACGACCTTTTCCAGGATACCGCGCACCTGAGAGGACACCTGCGGGCTGATGCCGATATCTTTTGTCTCATAGACAAGAGCTTCCTCTTTCCCCTCTCCGTCGATGACCGCCCTGCCGAAATGGGGCGTGACGCGCCGGCCCCCGTTGATAATGGAAGAAACGGTGGTGGCCAGCTGTACCGGCGTGATCTGGAAGGACTGGCCGAAGGCGACCGTGGCCAGCTCTACATTGCCCATCTTTTCTTTCTGGTGCATGATGGTGCCCGCCTCGCCGGGCAGGTCGATGCCCGTAAGGGTTTTTAGTCCGAATTTGGTAAAATAGTCGTAATATCTGTCGATCCCCAGCCGCAGGCCCACCTCGATGAACACCGGATTGCAGGAATTCATGGTGGCCTCTACAAAAGTCTGGGCTCCGTGGCCCGCCGTCTTATGACAGCGGATCCGCCGGTCATCCACGATCTTGAAGCCGGGACAATTGAATGTGTCCTCCGGCGTGACCACCCCTTCGGAGAGGCCCGCCGTCATGGTGATGATCTTGAAGATGGAACCAGGCTCATACGTGTCGTTGATGGCCGGATTCCTCCACATGCGGTTCAGGGCTTCCTGGGTTTCTTCGGCGGAAAGGTTCCTGGTGCTGTCTGTATTCTGCAGCACATAGGGCTGATTCAGGTCATATTCCGGGGCGTTGGCCATAGCCAGCATCTCTCCGTTGCGGGGGTCCATCACAAGAACGGACACATGATCCGCCTGCTTTTCCTCCATGACCCGGACGGCCTCCTGCTCCGCGAACGACTGGATATGATAGTCCAGAGACAGCACAAGATCTTTTCCCGCTGTCGGTTCTACTCTGGTCTCTCCCGCGTCCTCCAGCTCCACGCCCCGGGCGTCGGTGAGCGTCAGCAGCTTTCCGTTGGTACCCTGAAGGGTGCTGTCATATTTCACTTCCAGCCCGACGATCCCCTGATTGTCTCCTCCGGTGAAGCCGATCACCCGGGAAGCAAGGCTGTTGTACGGATAGTAGCGCTTAAAATCCTCGTCTACCTTTACCCCTGCCAGCTTATAGGCGCGGATGGCGTCACCCACGGATTTGTCCACATTTTTTCGGATGATCTCCATGGAAGAAACCTTCTCCACCCGCCTGCGCACAGTCTCCTCGTCCAGCTCCAGTTCCCTGCACAGCACCTGGATCACCTGCTCCGGGTCTGTCAGCTGGCTGTGGATCACCGACACGGTGCACACCGTCCGGTTGGCCGCCAGCACAGTGCCGTTCCGGTCCAGTATCCGCCCTCTGGCCGCCTTGATGTCCCTTTCCCGCTGGTGCAGATCCTCCGCCTTTATCCCATAGTATTGGGAACAAAAGACCATGAGATACACCAGTCTTCCCATTAAGAGCAGCAGCACGGCGGCAAAGAGAAAAAACACTGCCGACAGTTTCTTTTTATTGTAAGTTTTATTCTTTTGCATAAAAACCCTCATATTCTGTTGTTACTAAAAAAATATGAAGGTCTTTATACGGTTATTCAATATTCAGTTGGTTCTAATCTTCTGTGTACCCGGCGTCCTCCCCGCTGCCGCCGGTATCTTCATCGGTATCTTCGTCGCCGGTCCATTCTCCGGTGTCCCCGCCGGTATCCTCATCGCCGGTCCATTCTCCGGTGTCCCCGCCGGTATCCTCGTCGCCGGTCCATTCTCCGGTATCTCCGCCGGTATCTTCGTCGCCGGTCCATTCTCCGGTATCTCCGCCGGTATCCTCATCGCCGGTCCACTCTCCGGTATCCCCGCTGTCTGAGCCGTAGTAACCGTCGCCGCCCATATCCACGCCGCCCCAGTCGGGATAATCGTCAGAGCTGTCATCCTCTGTGTCAAAATGAACGTCAGCCCCGTCGGAAAAGCTTGTGCCCGGCTCCCAGATCTCCGTGCCTTCGGTATTATTTTCCGATTCATACACCCAGCTGACATCGTTGACGTCCACCATAGTGACATCTCTCGTGCTGGTGCCGTCAAGCTTCGTAACACCGTAGTAAGGGAATACTCTGCTCATAATAGCCTGGCAGAGATCCAGCGCCAGCTTGGAATTGGCCTGGTTCTCCACATTGGGCTCGTCAATGACCACATAGACGAGCAGCTCCGGCTCGTCCACCGGCGCAAAGCCCAGGAAGGAGACAAGATAATTGATCTTGTTCCGGGGGAATTTTTCAGCCGTACCGGTCTTGCCGCCCACATCATAGCCTTCCACCTTCGCGCTGATCGCGGTACCCTTTTCCACAACTGCCCGGAGATATTTCCGGAGGTTTGCCGACGTCTCGGGAGAGATCGTCTGCTTGAGCAGCTTCGGCTCAAAGGTCTCCACCGTCTCGCCGTCGGAATTGACGATGCGGTCTACCAGATGAGGCTGATAATATTTGCCGTCGTTGATGATAGAGCAGATACCTGCCGCCATCTGCACCATTGTGACATTGAAGTTCTGTCCAAAGGAATTGACCGCCAGATCCAGGTCCGTCATAGTATCCGCCGTGTACAGCAGCTTGGCGGCGTTGACCTCGCCGGGCAGGTCGATGCCTGTCTTCTTTCCAAAACCGAAAATGGACTGATAGCGGGTAAAGGTCGGTATACCGATCTTATAGGACATCTGCATCAGCGCTGCATTGCAGGACTCCGCCACGGCCATCTCCACGTCGAGGGGGCCATGACCGGCTGTGTGGGAACACTTTACCTGCACGCCGTCGATGATCTCGTAGCCGCCGCAGTAAAACGACTCGTTCCCCGCCAGCTTGCCGGACTCCAGACCGCTGGCCACGGTAAAGGGCTTGTAGGTGGAGCCGGGCTCATACGTATCGCTGATACAGAAATTACGCCAGATAGAGCTGAGGGCCTTTGTTTTGTCCTCTTCCTTCATGGCGTCCACCTGTTCCCGGGTATACATGCCCGTAAAGGTCAGATCCCGGGGATCGTTCAGGTCAAAGTTGGGATAGCTTCCCATTCCCAGTATGCGCCCCGTCTTTACTTCCATGACAATGGCCGCCGTATGCTTGCTGCCCAGTCCTTCTGTTCCCGTGCGTACCTCGTCTGAATACCAAGATCCAGGGAAGTGACCACATCATAACCGTCCCGGGAGGCCGTCTTGTAATCCTCCACGTTGGAATCGCTGTTGAGATAGCCGTATTCCCTTCCCTCTTTGCCGTTGAGATAGTCGTTATAATATTCTTCCAGTCCCCAGAAGCCTTCGTTGCCCGCCACGGTAAAGCCCATGATATGGCTGGCAAGGCTGTTGTACGGATATTTGCGGATATACGTCTCTTCAAACCATACGCCCTGGACCACGTTTTTGGGAACCTGTTCTCCCGCGTCGTTGACATAGCCGGCTTCCAGCTCCACCTCTTTTTCCCGCTCCAGAAAATGCTGCATCTCCTCATAGGTGATCTCTTTGGCAAGCCGGATATACGCCTGAGGATTTTCCTTGTTCAGATGACCCTCGATGATCTCCTTTGTCACGCCTTCCTTTTCACCGAAGCATTCCAGCAGCAGATCCACGGTAGGGGTCTTTACAAGGCCGGTACGCTTGCCCTCATCCTTTTTGGCCATGAGCTCGTCGGCCTCGTTGATCACGCTGCAGTCCAGGATCAGATAGTACACCTTTTCGCTGTAGGCAAGCTTTTCCCCGTTGGCGGTAAGGATAGCTCCCCGCTTGTAAGGGATCGTAGTATTTACATAGCCTTCCTTCTGGGCAAGCACCTTCTGGGTATAGGCTTCCCCGTCGGTAATATTTATACCGATCAGCCGTACATTGAGCGCCACGAAAACAACCATAAAAAGAGCGAAGAGGAATAACATTTTAAATTTCATGACATTCTCTAAAAACTCCGGTTTTTTTCTGATCCGTCTTTTTTGGTTCTGCATGCGAACACCTGCCTTTTTTATTCCATATACAGGCCTATAATATACAACATGCAGGTGCCTTTCAAAAGACACCTGCCTAAAGATCACGATATTATGACACGGTTTTTGTCAGTCAAGATAATTGAGCAGCGCGGTCTGTCCTGCCTCGGGGATATCCCTGTACTGCCGCATATAACTGTCCTCGCTGTAGCTGTAGCCTACTACCTGCCCGTCGTAGGGCTCGTGCATGCCCAGCCGCTCCACGGCGATCTGCCGCACCTCGTTGAGGTCGATGGAATCATTGATCATGTCCATCTGGTAATCATTTTCGATCTGCAGATCGGCCAGCTTCAGTTCCAGATCGGAAATCTCCGAAACATAACCCTTCATCTCCGCGGTCAGATCAAGATAATAGTGGCAGATCATCATGATGGCCACCACTGCCAGACTTAAGAACACTACGGAAGCGATGCGGAATCTGCGGTGGTCTCCCGCATACGCCCGCCTCACGTGCTTCTTTTTGCCGGCGGACTCCTGTACGGGCCTGCCGCCGATGGCCTGCAGGTCTCTCGCGGTATTGCCGTAAACATATGAGGATGAATGGTTTCTATCATAAACAGCCATGACTGTCAATCCTTTCCTTTTTCAAACACTCTGAGCTTCGCGCTCTTGGAACGCGGGTTGCGCTCCGTCTCCTCCTCTGAGGGGCAGATGGGTTTTCTGGTGACCACTCTGCCGTCGGGCTTTTTGCCGCACACACACACCGGAAAATCCGGAGGGCAGGTGCAGGGATGCTCCCTGCGGCGGAACACCGTCTTCACCATACGGTCTTCCAGAGAGTGGAACGTGATAACGCAGATCCGGCCGCCGGGCTTCAGCAGGTCTATCATGTCGTCCAGCGACGCCCGCAGCCCTCCCAGCTCATCGTTGAGCTCGATGCGGATGGCCTGAAACGTCTTCTTTGCCGGATGGCCGCCCTGCATCCGGGCCTTTGCCGGTATGCCTCTGCGGATGATCTCCACCAGCTGAAAGGTAGTCTCTACCGGGGCCTTCTGCCTGGCCAGCACGATCTGCCTGGCGATCTGCCTGGCACACCGCTCCTCCCCGTAATCCCGGAGCACCCGGTACAGTTCTTCTTCGCTGTATCCGTTGACGATATCTTTTGCGGTGACCGGCTGTCTGCGGTCCATGCGCATATCCAGAGGGCCGTCAAACCGGTAGGAAAATCCTCTGTCCGCGGTGTCCAGCTGATAACTGGAAACACCCAGGTCCAGCAGAATGCCGTCCACGGCATCCACGCCCAGATCCTCCAGCCGTTCCTTCATGTCTGCGTAATTGCTGTGAATGGCGGTGAACCGGTCTCTCCAGGGCTCCAGCCGCCGGCCGGCCGCCGCTATGGCGTCTCCGTCCCGGTCAAACCCGTACAGCCTGCCGTTTTCTCCAAGCCGCCGGCAGATCTCACAGGAATGTCCGCCGCCGCCCAGGGTCCCGTCCACATAGACGCCGTCGGAACGGACCCGCAGCTGCTCCATGCATTGGTCAAGAAGCACGGGTACGTGGGAAAATTCCATGGCAGCCTCCATCACACCAGCAAGCCCTGCTGGCGCATCTGCTCTTCCACAGCGTCCATCTGGTCCTGGTCACAGTCTTCTTCCTCCCAGCGGGCGCTGTCCCAGATCTCGATCCGGTCCACCACGCCGATGAGAGTCACATCCTTGTCCAGTCCCGCGCTCTGGCGGAGCTTCACGGGAACGATGATCCGTCCCTGCTTGTCCAGTTCGCACTCGCAGGCTCCGGCGGCATAATGGCGCACATAGCTGCGGGCCGCCTTGCTGTTGCCGGGCAGGGCCGCGATCTTCTCCATAAACTGCCGGAAGGACTCTGTGGTCTGTACATACAGGCAGCCGTCGGTGCCTCTGCTCACCATGAAACTCTGGCCAAGGGCTTCCCGGAATCTTACCGGGATGATCAGTCTGCCTTTTACATCAATGGAATGCTGATATGTACCAACAAACATGTCCCTCACCTCTTTCATGGAAATTTGGCGCCACAGTCCCCCACTTTTTGGGATTTGCCTCCACCTTGTTTTTATTCTAGCTTATTTTTTAGAAAAAAACAAGTAATTTTTCAGAAAGAAGCTTAATAATTGCGTAATTTTCTCGTAAAAAATGCACGCTACATGTTGTTTGGACCATTTACTAGTCTAACAAAATATAGTGTGCATTTCAACCCTTTTTTGGCTTTTCGACAAATTTTTTATTTTCCGTCGATTTTTATTGACTTTTTGTGTCGCATTTAATAAAAAATTAATATTTACCCGATTATGGCGCCGAGAGCCCCGTAAAATATTAAGGAAATGATGGCCGCCGCGATAAGGGCGCCGATGATCACCGCGGGAAAAGCCTTGCGGAACCGGATGCCGAGGAGCGCCGCGATGAGGGATCCGGTCCAGGCTCCCGTTCCGGGCAGGGGAATGCCAACAAACAGCACCAGCCCCCAGAATTCCCACCTCTCTATCTGGTCCTTCTTGGACATGGCCCTGTTCTCCAGCTTCTCCGCAATGGGACGGAAGGGCTTTGTGGTCTTCATCCAGTCAAATATCTTTGTGATAAAAAACAGGATGAACGGCACGGGGATCAGGGTGCCGATAATGCTCACCGGCAGCGCCTGCCACATATCCACTCCCATAAAGGACGCGGCGATCAGGCCACCTCGCAGTTCCAGAATGGGCAGCAGGGAGATGATAAAGACAATGAGCAGGGGATCCACGCCCCGAAGAGCGCCCACGATAGTTTCCACCAGGCGGTCCACCAGTCCGGGCTGCGCCGTCTGGGCCTGGGCCAAGATCAAAGTAAACATGCTAATCGGTTTCCTTTCTGCCGCTGAGATATTCCTGCAAAAATCCTGTGAGGGCATCCATTTCCGCATCGGTGCCCACTGTGATCCGCAGGTAATCGTCAATGCGGGGCCTGTCAAAATAGCGGACAAATATATGCTTTTGCCGCAGAGCCTCAAACAGCTCCCGTGCGGGACAGTCCTTATGGGTGACAAACAGGAAATTGCTCATGGAATCTCCGAAGGAAAATCCCAGAGCCTTCAGCTCCTTTTTCACCCGTTCTCTCGTCGTGATGATCTTATGACAGCAATCCCGGAAATATGCGTCGTCCTCTACCGCCGCCACGCCCGCCAGAAGGGAAGGCGTGTTCATAGTATAGGAATTGACGGATTCCTTCACGCTGACCATGTGGCGGATCAGCGCCTCGCTGCCCATAGCGTACCCGATGCGCATGCCCGCCATGCTCCGGGACTTGGAAAAGGTCTGCACCACAAGCAGGTTGTCATACTTCTCAATGAGGGGCAGGGCAGACGTGCCGCCGAAATCAATATACGCTTCATCTACAATGACCACGCTGCCGGGATTGCTCCTGACAATATCCTCCACTGCCTCCGGAGGCAGGAGGATCCCCGTGGGGGCGTTGGGATTGGGAAAGACGATACCGCCGTTTTCCTCCTTATAGTCCTCCGGGTCAATGGTCAGATCCTCCCGCAGCGGCTTCTGTACATAGGGGATGCCGTACACCTTTGCCCACACATCATAAAAGGAATAGGTGATGTCCGGGAACAGGACGGGCCTGGAGCTGTTGAAAAAGGTAAGGAACGCCATGGACAGCACGTCGTCGGAGCCCACTCCCACGAACACCTGCTCCTTTTTCACATGATAATAGTCCGCAAGGGCTGTGACCAGGCTGTCACATGCCGGGTCGGGGTAGAGCCGCAGCGTATCTCCCGCCATGGCATCCAGCGCCTTTTTCACGCCGGGGGCGGGAGGATAGGGGCTTTCATTTGTATTCAGTTTGATCATATCCGGCAGCCTGGGCTGTTCCCCCGGCACATAGGGGGTCACCTGCCGCACGTTTTTCTCCCAGAGCTTCATGGTTCCCCCAGTCACTTTCCAAAATAATCCTTCGCAAGCTGTTCAAATGCCGGTATGGACCGCTGAATGGTCTCGTAAGCCACGCAGTAGGCCAGGCGCACGTACCCGGGACCGCCAAAGGAGCTGCCGGGCACAAGGAGAAGATGATATTTCTTGGCGTGCGCGCAGAATTCCTTCTCATCCGCCACGGGAGACTTCACGAACAGATAGAATGCGCCTTCCGGTTTGATACAGGAAAAGCCCAGGTCCGTCAGGGTTTTGTACAGCAGCTTCCGGTTCCGGTCATAATAGCTCACATCGGTGGATTCCCCCAGACATCTGGCCACCACCAGCTGCTGGAGGCTTGGAGCGTTGACAAAGCCCAGCACCCGGTTGGCTACGCTGGCGGCCTGCTGGATCAGTTCTCCGTCCGCCGCCTCATCGGGGATCACCAGATAGCCGATCCGCTGTCCCGGCAGGGACAGGGATTTGCTGTAGGAGTAGCCCACGATGGTATTTTTATAATATTTTGTCAGGTAAGGCACTTCCGCTCCGTCGTACACAAGCTCCCGGTAGGGCTCGTCGGCGATCAGATAGATATCCGTGCCCAGCTGCCGCTGTTTTTCTTCCAGGAGGGCGGCCAGCTTTTCAATGGTCTCCTCCGGGTAAACCACGCCGGTAGGGTTGTTGGGATTGTTGATGATCAGCGCCCGTGTCCTGGGGGTAATGACCTTTGCCAGGACGTCCAGATCCGGCTGGAAGGTCACCCGGTCGGTCATCGCCTCCACCAGCACGCCGTTTACATTGTTCACATAATTCGCATACTCGCCAAAATAGGGGGCGAAGGTGATCACCTCGTCCCCTGGATTGACCAGCGTTTTTAAGATTACATTGAGACCCCCGGCGGCGCCGACGGTCATAAGGATATTGTTCTCCGAAAAAGCCGTGCCGAACCGTTTGTTCAGGGACGCGGCGATGGCCGCGCGCACCGATTCAAATCCGGCATTGTTCATGTAGCCGTGAAGCTGGATAGGGTCCATTGTCTGCGCGATCTCCACGATAGCCTCCTTCACCGCCTCCGGCGGGGCCACGTTGGGATTGCCCAGGCTGAAATCATACACATTTTCCGCGCCATACTGCTCCGCCATCTTCTTGCCTTCTTCAAACATGGCGCGGATAGCGGAACTGTTGGCCATAAGGTCCTTCATCTTATCTGCGATCATCTCATTCTCCATTCCGGAGCGTCCGGGCGGCAGGGCCGTCCGCGGAGCCTCCTAACGCGATTGCCTGTTATTTTTATCCAACGGATAGTATAGCATGGTTGGCAGGCCATTGCAAAGATTTTCGCACATTTAGAAGGATACTTTCCCCTAGGAGGGGATCCTCACTCTTTCTTTTCTATAGAATCGGTGCGGTAAATGAATTTTACCTTTCCGTCCATACCGTCTCCCGTTCCGGCAAAGCTTCTGTAATTTCGGGAAACGTCCCTTGTGACCTTCAGCCGGTTCACAAAGCCCTCCAGATCCTCTTTTACCACGTCCGTCAGCTTCCGGACAGCCTTCTGGTCAAACTCCTCCAGCCCGTGGGAAAGGTCCCCGGAGCCGTCCTTTAACTGAGTGACCCCGTCCACCAGGGCAGGAGTACTGCCCTTCAGCGTACCGATGCCGCCGGCAAGGTCACCGGCTCCGGCGTCCAGGGCAGCCGTTCCGTCCTTCAGTTCCCCGGCGCCCGCGCCCAGGGCGGCTGTTCCGTCTTTCAACTGATCGGCTCCGCCTTTCAGCTGGTCAGCCCCGTCCTTCAGCTGGTCGGCTCCGCCCTTCAGCCGGTCCGTTCCGTCCTTCAGCTGGTCGGCCCCGGCTTTTAACTGGTCCGTTCCGGCTTTCAGCTGGCCGGTTCCGGCTTTTAACTGGTCCGCTCCGGCTTTCAGATCCCCGGCGCCCGCTGCCGCCTGGGATACCCCTGCGGTGTAGGTCTGAAGCCCTGTGTAAAAGGTGCGGTAGCTGTCCAGCGATGTCTTGAGGGAGATCACGGACCGGGCCCCCTCTGAGGCGGCGGCAAACTGAGCCTGCACCTCATCGGAAGCCATATTATCGGCGATGGCCTTCTCCACCTGCTGCTGCGTGTTATCCGCAATGGTCTGCTTCACGGCGTCGCTGTTCATCTGTCCGGACACGTTTTCCTCTATGACAGCCTGTATCTCCTTTGACTCCATCTGTTCCCGGATCTTCTTCTCTATGGTCTCCAGCACCTGCCGGCTCTCCATCTGCTGGTCGATGGCTGCCTGGACGGCTTTCTGCACGGCTTCCTCCACCATGCCGGCCGCCACCGCGGCGTCATAATCCGCCTTCTCCATCTTTGTGGCGGAAAGGATCACCTGCGCGGCCACTGTCTCCCTCACAGCCGCTGTAACCTTCTGGGTCACCTGCGCGTTTACTTCCTCCATCACCATGGCAGCCACCTGCTCCCGGACGGCGGCAGTGACCTGCTCTGTAATGTAGTCCCTCTTTGCTTCCACGGCATCGGTGACCGTCGCCAGCGCTTTCTCGTAAACCGCTTTCTCGTCCAGAGAATCAATGATACCGGTGAGCACCTCTCCGTAATTTTCCATGGTCAGAGCCGGCGCCTCCAGCCCGGCGGAGGCAAGCTGGCTGCCGGCGGTGGACAGCAGCGTTTCAAAGATCTGCTTCGCGCCGCCGTTTAAGGTCTCATTGTTGGCTGCCAGCGCGTTGAGGCCCTCCAGCAGCTGGGCCGCGCCGGTCTGAAGATCTGCCATGCCGGTATCCAGTTCTGCCGCGCCTGCCTGTAAGGTCCCCGCACCGGTCTGAAGATCCCCTGCGCCTGCCTGCAGGTCCCCCGCGCCTGCCTGCAGGTCCCCCACACCGGTCTGCAGGTCCCCCGCGCCTGCTGCCAGGGACGCCGCCCCGGTTTCCAAGGTATCTGCGCCCGCGGCAAGCGACTGAGAACCATCCTTCACCGACTGGGTGCCCGCTTTCAGAGACGCCGCGCCGGACGCCAGAGTATCCACGCCGGACGCCAGCTGTCCGGACTTGTCAAGGAGCTGAGCCAGCCCGTCATACAGCCGGGAGGAACCGCCCATGAGCTGCCCCATGGCGTCGCTCATCTCATCCATGGAGGCGCTCAGATCCTCTGTGGCATCCAGATGGTCCACATCCGCGTCATCAAACCGGGGATTTTCCGCCAGTGTGACGGTCATGGGCAGTTCAAAATCCCTGGCATCACAGGTGATCTCCATATAGTCCGGGATCTCAAATTTGTCCTCCGGGACGTCCAGATCCTCCTGAAGTCCGGGGAACGCTATACCCATGACCGCGGTGCGGCTGCCGTCGTTGAGGATCCTTCCGTTTGTCACCTGTACATGCGTGCACACATCGTTGTCCAGCAGGACGCCCGTAGCCATGGCAAAGGGCACGTAGATCTTCTCCTCTTTTCCGTCCACCTGCACGGTTTCGTACTGCTGGTTGTCATAATCAAAGCGGATGGTCACCTTGCCGTCTTTTCCGGCCAGCTGTTCCGGGGAGATCTCCTTTCCGTCCAGCTTGTATGTGACCTTCATCTGCACCGGCAGTTCCTTCTCGATGCTGCCTTGATAATAAATGTCATGGCCCTGGGCGTCCCAGACCCGGGCGCCTCCCGTGCCGGGCGCAAAGCTTTCGTCCCCCTCTACCGTCTCCGCGTCCGTCAGCTCCGTCCTATCGGCGACGGTATCACTGTCCAGAAGGTTGCTGATCCAGTCGCTGACAATGACCTTTTTGACGGAACCGTCCGCTGCCGCCAGCACGTAGACCGTCTCATCCTTGGAATTGGAAAGGGCGTCGCTGTCAGCCGCGCCTGTATCTGTCCCGGCTTCCGAAACCGTATCCCCGGCCTCCTGCTCCTTGTTTTCCCTGAGGGCGGTGGCGGCGAAAGCGGCCCCGCTCACTCCCAAAACAGCGCAAAGACTTATGGCTGTGATCTTTTTCCACGAAGCTTTCATGATACTGTAACCTCCTGTTTCTGTTTATGGCTGGTTGTTTTCTTTTTTCTCATCCCCATGGTGGTGGCGCAGATGAACCGGTCGCACAGCAGCAGCAGCGCGGGCAGGATCAGGATCACAGCCACCATGCTG
>CANQHX010000003.1 GCA_947623905.1 uncultured Lachnospiraceae bacterium | reverse complement strand
CAGACCTTCAGGGTCGTGTCCGGCTTTTCGGTAGGCGGAGCCGTCACCATCGCCGCCACATCCAGGTCCTCGTGGCGCTGGGCGAGCACAGTCTCCGACACATTTCCGCCTCCCCCGGGCATGCCGGTGATAAAACGCAGAAGGCTGTAGCCCGCAAAGCCTGCCCCGACGGACAGCGCCAGGATCAGCACCACGGACAGCACCCGGATCGCCGCGGTGACCCGTCTGCGTTTTTTCCGAAACTTTATGATATAATCCAGCTTTGCCTCCTCATAGGCTGCCTGAGTGGCATACTGGCTTCTTCTGGGCATGTTTTTTTTCTTTTTTGCCATTGTTGTCTCCAATCATTTGTCTGGCGTCCACGATCTCTCAGAGTGTGGGAAGGACAGCCTGATATCCCTTCTCTCCCACCTTTTCAAGGAACTGCGGCAGGATGTCCGCGTTGATCTGAGAGGTACTGAGCGCGTATATGGCCCCGTTATGAAGATAATCCGCCATGGCGTTCACCGCGATCTCCCTGTCCGGCTGCCGGTCCATATAATCCTCATAGGAAAAGCTCCAGAACACGCTCCTGAAATTGCAGTTGTTCACACAGGCCAGAGAGCGGACCGTATACTTTCCGTTAAAATACCGGAACAGGCACGCATTATAGTTATAATCCAGCAGCATCCGCTGCCGGAAAACCTCCAGCTGGTCGGCTTGTTCATCCCCGGACATCACGGCAAACTCCGTCTCCATATCGCTGGGCCGGTATCCTACCATATGTCCCTGTTCGATCATTCTCTCCACAACATTCTTCTGCTGGGAGGCAAAATCCGCGCTGATAAAGAAAACAGCCTTCGCGCCTGTTTCCTCCAGCGCATCCAGTATGCGGCTCACATATTCGCTGTTGCTGCCCACATCAAATGTCAGAATGATGTTCTGGACGGAGGTATCCCCGATGAACATGGCGCCGTATCCGCCAAGGGTATCCTCCGCCTCCATCACGCCTGTGGGAATAAAACTGGCGCCGTCTCTTTTCTTACCGGGCGCCCACGCCGTAAGCGCGTCGTCCAGCTGGTCCACATCGCTGACCTCCCGGTTATCCAGCTGTTTACCCTTCGGCCGGGACGTCTCGGACGGTTCCTCCTCCAGCATATTGACAA
This sequence comes from uncultured Lachnospiraceae bacterium, assembly GCA_947623905.1. Lineage (GTDB taxonomy): Bacteria > Bacillota > Clostridia > Lachnospirales > Lachnospiraceae > CANQHX01. The sequence goes on along the minus strand of CANQHX010000003.1, from coordinate 62,977 downwards.
CGCCCTGCGCAATGGCCTTCGCGTAGTCATCCATATGTTCCTCAAACAGCTCATTGTCCTCCTTGTTGGTCATAAAACCCATCTCAATGAGCACCGATGGCATGTTTGAATCTCTGTTCACCTGAAAATCAGACGTCTCCGATGTGCGGGAACCCGGCTTCGCCTTGCGGTCCTCGCTGATCCCCACCATCTTCAGCTGGTCCATAATGTTCTGACCCAGCCGCAGGGCTTCATCCGAAGAGGATTTGCAGAAGATCTCCACGCCCTGGGCGTCTGTATAGACGTCCCCGTCCCCCGCCGAATTGCGGTGGATGGACACAAAATAGTCCGCTCCCGCGTCGTTGGCTATATAGGCCCGTTCTCCCAGGGCGATCTTCGTGTCGTCGTCCCTGGTCATGATCACCTTGGCGCCCATGTCCTTCAGGGCATCCCGCACCTTAAGGCTCAGCTTCAGCACATCATCCTTTTCCAGGTTCTTTACTACACCGCTGCCTCCGGCTCCGCCGTCCTCCCCGCCATGTCCGGGATCTACGCAGACGAGCAGGTCCAGCTGCGGTGTTTCTGTTTCCTTTACCACGACGGTGCCTGCCGCGGCAGCCGTCTCGTGTCGTTCTGCCAAGATCGTGCTTTCCACATTTTTTATCGTTATCAGCCCGAACAGGGCGGAAACACCCCTGTACGCGCCGTATCCCACACCCGCTACGATCAGCGCCATCATACAGATGATCACGGTCTTCACGATCTGTCTCTGGCGTCTGCGCTTTCGTTTCAGCTGGATGATCCGCAGGCGTCTGGCTTCCTCATATGCCTGCCGGGAAGGAAAATCGCTTCTGCGCAGGACATTTTTTCTCTTCTTTGCCATGTTTTTCTCCGTTCCTCTGTGATGTCAGAAAAAGTCACTGTCGGCTTATTATATAATAGAAAAAAAAACATGTCAAATATTCGCGGCATCTGCCGCGCCGGACGATCGGCGGACGATCCGCCCGCATCACCGGATCTGCCAGTCGATGGGCGTCTCCCCGTGCTCCTGCAGGAACCGATTGGCGGCGCTGAAGTGACCGCAGCCGTCAAATCCTCTGTATACGGACAGAGGGCTCGGATGAGAAGTCTTTAAGATGAGATGGTTTGGATTGTGGAGCATGGCCGCCTTTTTCTGGGCCGGAGAGCCCCACAGCATATAGACCACAGGACGGTCTATGCGGTCTGTCTGGCGGATCACGCCGTCGGTAAACTGTTCCCAGCCGATGTTGCGGTGGGAAAACGCCTGATGGGCCCGCACCGTCAGCACGGTGTTCAACAGCAGCACCCCCTGCTCCGCCCATTTGGTGAGATCGCCGTGGGAAGGGATCGAACAGCCCAGATCCCGGTTCAGCTCTTTGTAGATGTTCACAAGAGACGGGGGAATGGCCACGCCCTTTTTCACGGAAAAGCACAGGCCATGGGCCTGCCCCGGCTCATGATAGGGGTCCTGGCCCAGTATCACCACCTTTACCTTTGACAGCGGCGTCAGGTGAAAGGCGTTGAAAATATCGTCCGCCGGAGGATACACCGTATAGCGGCTGTATTCCTCCCGCACTTTAAAATACAGATCCCTGTAATATGGCTGGGCAAATTCCGGTTTCAGGACTCCCAGCCAGTCGTTTGTTATCATAGCCATAATCGTTCCTCATCTGTACATCTGATCGGTCCGTCACATCATGAGCCGCTCCGGGGATCTACATCCGCACGGAAACGCCCCGGCTCCGGAGATACTGCTTCAGGCCGGCGATCTCCAGCTCCTTATAGTGAAAAAGGGAAGCGGCAAGGGCGGCGTCCGCGCCCCCTTCTGTGAGCACATCGTAAAAATGCTCCATGGTCCCCGCGCCGCCGGAGGCGATCACCGGGATGGAGACGCTGCCGGCGATGGCGCGGGTCAGTTCCATATCGTACCCGGCCTTCGTACCGTCGCAGTCCATGCTGGTAAGAAGGATCTCTCCCGCTCCCAGCCGTTCCGCTTTCATAGCCCACTCCACGGCGTCTATGCCCATATCCACTCTCCCGCCGTTTTTGTAAATATTCCATCCGGAACCGTCGGGACGCCTTCTGGCGTCAATGGCCACTACCACGCACTGGCTGCCAAACTTGTCCGCCGCCTCGCTGATGAGCTGCGGACGCATGATGGCGGCGCTGTTGACGGATATCTTGTCGGCCCCTTCCCGGAGGAGCACCCTGAAATCCTCCACGGTGCGGATGCCGCCCCCGACGGTAAAGGGGATAAATACCCGCTCCGCCACCTTTCGCACCATATCCACCACGGTGTTCCTGGCGTCGCTGGAGGCGGTGATATCCAGAAATACTACCTCGTCGGCCCCCAGGCGGTCATAGGCGGCCGCGATCTCCACCGGGTCGCCCGCGTCCCGGAGGTTGAGGAAATTCACGCCTTTTACCACCCTGCCGTCCTTTACGTCCAGACAGGGAATGATACGCTTTGTAAACATCAGCCTTTCCTCCCTTCCAGGGCGGCAAAATTTGCCAGGATACGCAGACCCACCCTGCCGCTCTTCTCCGGATGGAACTGGCAGGCGAACACATTGTCCTGTTCCACGGATGCATGAATAGTCACGCCGTACTCTGCGGAGGCGGTGACGATGGACGGATCCTCTGCCTTTAAGTAGTAAGAATGGACAAAATATACATATTCCTCCTGGGAAATGCCCGCGAACAGCCTGCCATTGTTGGACAGTTTCAGGGAATTCCATCCGATATGGGGGATCTTCAGCCCCGGGCCGCCGGGAATACGGAGGATATGCCCTTTGCAGATGCCCAGTCCTTTTACGCCGGGAGATTCCTCGCTGGACTCAAACAACAGCTGCAAGCCCAGGCAGATGCCCAGAAAAGGAGTTCCGGAAGCCACCGTCTGCCGGATGACCGGCACGAGGCCGTACCGCTCCAGATCTTCCATAGCCGCTCCGAAGGAGCCTACGCCCGGCAGTACCACCTTGTCCGCCTGCAAAATAGTTTCCGGATCTCTCGTGATCACCGGCTGCTGTCCCAGCCGCGCCAATGCCTTTTCCACGCTGCGCATGTTGCCGGCATCATAATCAATGATTGCTATCATATGTCTTTTTGTCCTTCCTGCTGCAGCGCCATCTCAGGCTCATCCTGCCTGGTATCCAGGGTAAACCAGAATTCCACGCCATTGTCATAATTTTTCACGCCGCACTGCTGGTGCATGGAATCCATCAGCGCCTTCACGATGGAAAGGCCGATGCCGCTGCCGCCGTATTCTCTCGTGCGGGCCTTGTCTACCTTATAAAATTTGATCCAGATCTTGTCCAGCTCCTCCTCCGGGATGGGCTGGCCGGTGTTGAACACGGAGATCCTCGCCACGAATTCCTCCTGCTCTAACCGTATCTCGATCTTGTTCTCATTCTCCACGTGGTTGAAGGCGTTGCTGATGTAATTGGTCAGCACCTCCTCCACGGCGAAAGCGTCTCCCCACACATGCACGGGGCCGGGATCATGAAACACCACTTTCACCTGCTTCTGCTCCGCCATGATGGAAGTATTGCCCACAGTCGTCCGGATCAGCTCCGTCACGTCAAACCGTTCCATCACCACCGCGTCCTTGCCGAACTCAATGCGGTTCAGGGAAAGGAGCTTCTGCACCATATTGTTCATCTTTGCCGCTTCATCGGCAATGACCTCACAGTAAAAGTTCCTGCTCTCGGGATCGTCGTTCACATTGTCCATCAGTCCCTCCGCGTATCCCTGTATAAGGGCAATGGGCGTCTTCAGTTCATGGGATACATTGGAAAGGAACTCCTTGCGCATCTCGTCGATCTGCTCCTTCTGAGCGATATCCTTCTTCAGCTCGTTGTTGGCAGTCTTCAGCTCCGAGATGGTCTTTTCCAGCTTCCGGGAAAGGAAGTTGATACTCTCTCCCAGACGGCTGACTTCGTCGTCCGCGTCGTCTTCCTCGTATTTTGCGTCAAAGTCCAGATGGGCCATACGGTCCGACACCTTCATCAGGTTGGTGAGCCGCAGGGTCATGCGGCTGCTGATGATGAGGATGAACAGACCCCCCAGCACAAGAGCGATGAGCACAATGTAGAACAGGATAAGCTTGGACAGAGACGCGGCCTCCCGCAGGCTCTCCACCGGCGTACGCATGACAAAATAGCGGGAATCGTTCAGAATACCCGCCATCTCCAGATAGTCGCTGTCAAATCTGGGATCCCGGTTCCGCACAAGCTCGTACGTATCTGTGGCCTGTATCACATTGTCGGCCGAGAAACTGATATTCTCCCCCCTCTGGGCAAGATAATCAATACCGTACACATACTCATACAGCCGGTAATTTTCCATATCCGCCTTATTTTTTGTGGAAAACAGGATGTTCAGGGAAGAATCCGTCACCAGCAGGGAGATATTGCCGTTCTCGCACGCCTGCTCCAGAGCAAGAGTAGAATCATTGTCGCTCAGGCTGCTTGTGGTCATGCTGTTGATGGTGTCGTATATGTTCACCAGAGCCTTTTCCTTGTCCCGCACATAGTACCTCTCCAGGAAAAAGGAGGTAGCCAGCCAGCTGCACACCAGTATAAAAAACAGCGTGCCGAAAAAGGAAATGGCTACCTTCGTCTTCAGCGAATGGCCGGGATGTATGGTTTCATTCATCTGCCGCTTTACTCCTCTTCAAACTTATAGCCCATACCCCATATGGTATGAATGTATTTGCCAAGCTTTCCAAGCTTGCTCCGCAGCTTCTTCACATGGGTATCGATGGTGCGGGCGTCGCCGAAATAATCGTAATTCCACACATTGTTCAGGATGCGCTCCCTGGACAGGGCAATGCCTTTGTTTTCCACAAAATAAGTGAGCAGTTCAAATTCCTTAAAGCTCAGCTCCACCGGCTTTCCGTCCACCAGCACCTGGTGGGCCGCCTTGTTGATCTCCAGATCTCCCACCACGATCACCTGATCGCTGGTGATGACCTTGGAACGGCGCAGCAGCGCCTCCACCCTGGCCACAAGGATCTTGGGGCTGAAGGGCTTGGATATGTACTCGTCCACTCCCAGCTCAAAGCCCTGAAGCTCGTCCCGCTCGGCGCCCTTGGCCGTGAGCATGATGATGGGCACCTGGCTGTAGGAACGGATCTCCCGGCAGACTTCCCACCCGTCCATCTTGGGCATCATCACGTCCAGGATGATCAGGGAAATGTCCTTGTGCTCAAAAAAAATGTCCAGAGCCTGCTCGCCGTCGAACGCTTCCAGCACCTGATAATTCTTTTTCACAAGGAAATCCTTTACCAGCTTCCGCATCCGGCACTCATCGTCCACTACGAGAATATTTACTTTATCCATACTTCACATCTCCGTTTCTGTCTCCTGGGACTTTTTTGTCATCATAGCACAGAAATATGTTGAAACTGTGTCACTTACCGGTCAAAACGGCTGTTTATCGAATCCACGATGACATCCAGTATCTTTCCGGCGGCTTCCTCCTTGGACATGAGCTCCAGTTCAATGGTATCCTCCTTTGTGAGGATAGTGATGACGTTGGTATCCCCCGCGAAGCCGGCGCCCGCCACCTTCAGGTTATTTGCCACGATCATATCCGCGTGCTTTTTTTCCAGCTTCGCTCTGGAATTTTCCAGCATATGCTCCGTTTCCATGGAAAAACCGCACAGATACTGGCCGGGCTGTCTGTGCTCCCCGAGGTACCGGAGAATATCGTCTGTGCGCTTCAGCGGGATGGCGCTGTCCCCGTCCGTTTTCTTGATCTTTTCCGCGCTCACTGCCGCAGGCGTATAATCCGCCACCGCGGCGGCCTTGATGATGATATCCTGCCCGGCGCTCCGCTTTGTCACCTGCTCGAACATCTCCCGGGCGCTTGTCACGCGCACCACGTCCACAAAGGGGGGCGGGTCAATGGACACCGGACCGGTCACAAGGGTCACCCGGGCGCCCCGGAGCATGGCCTCCCGGGCAAGGGCGTAGCCCATCTTGCCGCTGGAGCCGTTGGAAATGTAGCGCACCGGATCGATAGCCTCCCGGGTAGGGCCCGCCGTGCAGAGGACCCTCTTCCCTTCCAGATCTTTTTTCCTTGCCACTACACGGAGGATATGGTCCACAAGAAGCTGCTCGTCAGGGAGTTTGCCGCGTCCCACCGCCTTGCAGGCAAGGATCCCCTCCGCCGGCTCTATGATCTTTGCGCCCATCTGCCGCAGTATATCCAGATTGCGCTGCACCGCCGGGTTCTCGTACATATTGACGTTCATAGCCGGAGCGATGAGTTTGGGCGCCCTGCAGGCGATAAAGGTGGACGTGAGGGCGTCGTCCGCCAGGCCGTAAGCCAGCTTCGCCACCGCATCGGCAGAGGCCGGCGCCACCATGAACACATCCGCCTTTTCTCCCAGACGCACGTGCTCCACCGCGGACGGATTGGTCCGGTCAAAGAGGTCTGTCAGACATTTGTTTCCGGTCAGCGTGTCAAACACAATGGGATTGATAAAGCGGGCGGCATGTTCCGTCATGAGCACATGGACGTCGGCGTGCATTTTTGCCAGCGTGCTGGCCACATTGGCCATCTTATAGGCGGAAATACTTCCCGTCACACCCAGTAAGATCGTTTTTCCTGTGAGCATAAGACCCCTCCTGTCTTTTTCTGTCCTAATTATAAAAACATCCGGTGCATTTTGCAACCATTTTATGCAGGGGCGGCGCAACGTCTTCTTAAAAATTGTTCAAAATTTCTTCCATACATTTTTATCGACACAAACCCCTTTGTGTGCTATAATCTGGAAGTGTTTGACATTCTTTTTAAAAGTGAGGTTTTATTTGTGATATTAACAGTAGATATCGGAAATACCAATATTGTGGCGGCGTGCTTCCGGGGCAGCGCGCTGGTGCTGGAGGAACGGCTGTCCACCAACCGCACAAAGACAGGTCTGGAATACGCCATTGACTTGAAAAATGTGCTGGAGATCCATCACATTGACCCGAAGGAGATCCACGGGAGCATTTACAGCTCCGTAGTGCCGCCTATTAACGAGCCTATGGCCAGCGCCATCCGGATGATCACCGGCACCACGCCTCTGGCAGTGGGCCCGGGCGTGAAAAACGGCCTGAAGATCAAGCTGGACAACCCTGCCCAGCTGGGCGCGGACAGAGCCGCCGACGCGGTGGCGGCTATCGCCCAGTATCCCGTGCCCCTGGCCATCATCGACATGGGCACTGCCACTACCATTTCTGTCATTGACAAAGACAAAAATTATCTGGGCGGCATGATCATGCCCGGCGTCATGACGTCCCTGGACGCCCTCATCACCGGCACCTCCCTCCTGCCCAAGATCAGTATGGATGTACCGGAAAAGGTCATCGGCACCAACACCACCGACTGTATGAAGAGCGGCATCATCCGGGGCAGCGCGGCAGCTGTGGACGGGCTGCTGGACCGCATAGAGGAGGAACTGGGCACGCCTGTGACCGCTATCGCCACAGGAGGTATGTCCCACACCATCGTAAAACACTGCAGGCGGCACGTCATTCACGATCCCAGCCTGCTGTCCAAAGGACTGAAGATCATATACGACAAAAACAGATAGGAGGATCACTGTTTTGAGAAATCCATTCAAGCCCCTTCCTGTGGAAGAACCTGAGGAGCAGCGGGGACCGGCCACGCCCTTTTCGCCGGATCCCTCCGTCGGGCTGACCACAGCCCAGGTGCGGCAGCACATTGCCGAAGGCTATATGAATGTGCCGGTGGACGCCCACTCCAAGACGACAAAGGAGATCGTCCGCAGCAACGTATTTACCTATTTTAACCTGATCTTTGCCATCATCGCCCTGCTGCTCATCCTTGTGGGGTCCTTCCGTGACCTGACGTTTCTGCCTATCATCATCGCCAATACCGTGACGGGCATCGTCCAGGAGATCCGTTCCAAAAAGGTACTGGACAACTTAAACGTCCTCAACGCGCCCAAGGCCACAGTGATCCGGAACGGAAAGGAAGGCGTCATTCCTTCCGAGCGCCTTGTGCTGGACGACGTGGTGAAGTTTGGCGGCGGCAACCAGATCAGCGCCGACGCTGTGGTGCTGGAGGGTACCGTGCAGGTCAACGAGTCCCTCATCACCGGCGAATCAAAAGAGATCACAAAAAAACCGGGGGACCATCTTCTGTCCGGCAGTTTTATCGTATCGGGAACTTGTAAGGCGCAGCTGGAAAAGGTGGGCCCGGATTCCTACGTATCCAGGCTGACGCTGGAGGCCAAGCAGTCCCGTCAGGGAGAGCAGTCCGAGATGATCCGCTCTCTCAATAAGCTGGTAAAGGCCGTTGGCATCCTGATCATCCCCATCGGCATCCTGCTGTTTGCCCAGCAGTTTTCCGCCACGGGAAACATCCGTACCAGCATCACCAGCATGATCGCCGCCATTATCGGCATGATCCCCGAAGGACTGTACCTGCTGGCTACCGTGGCTCTTGTAGTGAGCGTCATGCGCCTTGCCCAGCAGAAGGTCCTGGTCCACGACATGAAGTGTATCGAAACGCTGGCGCGGGTCAACGTGCTGTGCGTGGACAAAACGGGCACCATCACCGGCAACGACATGGAGGTGGCTTCCATAGATCCCCTGCCTGCCTATGACAACGAAAAAATGCCCCCGCTGGAACATCTCATGGGGGACTTTGCGGGCAATATGTCCAACGACAACATTACCATGAACGCCCTGCGGCAGTTCTTTACGGAAAAATCCGGAGCGGCGGCTGCCAATGTGGTGCCTTTCTCTTCCGCTACCAAATACAGCAGCGTCACCCTGGACGACACCCCCTATGTGCTGGGCGCGCCGGAATTTGTCCTGCGGGACCGGTATGCAGATTATGAGGAAACCATTGAAGAAAAAGGCGCCGAGGGATACCGCGTGCTTGTGTTCGGTACATACGACGGCACAGTGGAGAGCGGCAAACCCCTCACCGGAGCCGTGACCCCTCTGGGTCTCGTGCTGCTCACCAATCCCATCCGGAAGGAAGCGCCGGAGACATTCCGGTACTTTGCCCAGCAGGATGTACAGATCAAGGTGATCTCCGGCGACAATCCGGTAACCGTGTCCAGGATCGCCCAGACCGCCGGCATCGCCGGGGCGGAAAACTATGTGGACGCCCAGACCCTTCAGACAGAGGAGGCCATCGACGAGGCCATCTCCAAATATACCGTATTCGGACGGGTGACCCCCGATCAGAAGCGGAAATTTGTCCATTCACTGAAAAAACAGGGAAATACCGTGGCCATGACCGGCGACGGCGTCAACGATGTACTGGCATTAAAGGACGCGGACTGCAGCATCGCCATGGCGTCCGGCAGCCAGGCCGCCTCTCAGGCTGCGCAGCTGGTACTGCTGGACAATAACTTCGCCTGCATGCCTTCCGTTGTACTGGAAGGCCGCCGGGTGGTAAACAACGTGCAGCGCTCCGCCAGCCTGTTCCTGGTGAAAAATATCTTTTCCTTCCTTATGGCGCTTTTTTCCATACTGTTCAGCCTGAAGTACCCGCTGGAGCCCACCCACGTATCTCTCATCAGCCTCTGTACCATCGGCATTCCCGCCACGCTGCTGGCGCTGCAGCCCAATAAGGCGCGCATCGAGGGAGGGTTCCTTTCCAATGTCATGTCCAAGGCCATGCCCGCAGGACTGACGAACTTCTTTATGATCGGCGCTCTGGTGGTATTCGGCGCAACGTTCACCATCGACGCCAAATCGGTGGCTACCGTTGCCACACTGCTCATGGCGTGTATCGGCCTTATGGTGCTGTTTGAGATCTGCGAGCCGTTCGATGTGATCCGGAAATGTATCTTTGCATTGTCCATCCTGCTGCTGTTGTTCTGCAGCACGGTGCTCCACAGGCTGTTCGACATCACCGGACTGTCCATCCAGTGCTCCATGCTGCTGATCGTATTTATCTTTTCCTCCTACTCGTTCCTGAGTCTCGCCAATATCATCCGGGAATACCTGAAAAAATATTTCCGGCTGGTGATGAAAAAGAAGGCGGAGTACGAGGCAAAAAGAGCCGCCAAAAACCCTAAAAGCTTGTAAAAAGAACATAAAAAAACTGCTCCGCAGTCTGTCTGCACTGTCAGGGTCTCTGCCCGCCGGCGTGAACAGGCTGCGGGGCAGTTTTTTATCTGTTCTCCGGCGGTTCCTGCTGTACTTCTTCTTTTCTTTCCGCAGGTTCCTTCGGCTTTTTTTCCGCCGCATTCTTTGTGGACGGCACCAGCCTGCTTATGAGGATGGGCGCCGCGATCAACCCCAGGGCGATAAGCGCCAGGAGAAAGACCGTACCGGCTTCTATGGACAGGAAATGCCGTACCGGTTTCGCGTCCGTCGACAGGATGGACATGATATTGGCGGACATGTGGACAAGGATGGGCGCGATGATATGACGGTACCGTTCATATACCATGGCCATAAAAGCTCCCAGGGTTCCCGCGTAGAGGAACTGCACTACATTGCCGTGATACAGCCCGAAAAATACCGCGGAAAGTACTACCGCCCAGAGCGGTCTGAAAAAGGTCCGCAGGCCCTTATACATCACGCCCCGGAAGATCAGTTCCTCCGTGATGGGGGCGACAACGCCTATAGACAGGATCTCTATGATAAGATTGCCGTTATAGATCTGTTTGGCGAGCTGATCATAGGTATCAAACAGCCTGGAGATACCGCTTACGCTGATGAGGATATTCAGGACCAGGCACAGGGCGGCTCCCAGAGGGATAAGCCACACGAGGCCGAACGCAGAACCGTTCCGTTTACCGTCTTTCTGAAAAAACAGGGAATACACGATGGGAATGTACAATCCGGCGCATATACCGGTAACCAGAACGATATTTACATATGGTTGCCCATCTCCTCCTGCTATATACATGGAATACAAAGAATACAGGATCTGTATGGTGGTACTCACCATGCTGGTAAATATATAGTAAAATAACAGCGACATGACCATAAAAGCAATGATCATGGATTTTTTTCCGTTCATCTTCATGTTCTGCACTTCTCTCCTTGTCACCGGGCAAAATAATCGTCGATCCCGTCGGCGATCCCTGCCGCGATCTGCTGCTGGCATTCCGGGGTTCCCATAGCCTCATCCTCCGCTGGATTGGTCATAAATCCCATCTCCACAATGGATACCGGTATGGTGCACCAGTTGATGCCGCTCATATTGTCCATAGCTATGGCCCCGAGATTCCGAAATCCCGTCGCGGCGCTCACCTTGTCCGCGATCCGCTCGGAAAGATCCCGGCACTGCCGGATCAGGCTTTCCTCCATATAAGGGTTCTCCGCGCCGGGACATATGGTACACGTACCGGACACGCCCGGATCGTCGCTGCCGTTGGCGTGGACACGGATGAACACATCGCCTCCCGCCCGGGCCGCCAGATCCGCCCGCTCCTTATTGCTGATATCCACATCGTTGACAGTGCGGACCATCACCACGTTATACCCCCTCTGCTTCAGCTCCTGCTCCAGCCGGAGAGACACCGTAAGGGTAAGCTGGTATTCCGGCGTCCCCGTGGATACACCCTGGGTACCGGACGCCACCTTCGGCTTCGTCTCCTCTGCTCCGGGGCCGATGGGCTCCTGGCCGGAATTGGCATGCTGCTGATGTCCCGGATCGATCACCACTGTATAACCGTTGGCCACAGGCTCCGGCGTAGGCGCTGGAGTGGGGGAAGCCTCCGGGGTCACAACCGGCGCGGCGGAAGGCTCCGGCGTCCCAGTGGTTTCCGCCGGGACAAACGACGCCGCCGAAGTCTCCTCCGGCATAATTTCAGAGGGTGTTTCTTCCCCCTTCTGTCCGCAGCCGGACAGGCACAGGGCGATCACCATCGCGGTCAGAACGATCCCCCCGCGCGCGTGCCTTCTCAACTTACCGTCATTCTTTTCTCTGTATACTCTTCTATTCATCCTTTCATTCCCTCCGACTGCAGTACCGGCGTTCTCTCTTTTTGCCGTCATTACAGACAGCATACCATCTTTTCGCGAAAGAAACAAGAACCTATCGGTTTCTTCCCAGGCCGGTCAAAAAAAGAAAGAGCGCGCCGAAGCACGCTCTTTCCTGTATAAAGTAAAAGTATATGAAAATAAGAGAAAGCTTTTTATGACGCCTGGGGACTCACTTTCTTTTTCGCCCCGTCCGCGGGCCGGAACAGCATGTAGCATAGCCCGGCCAGGGCCGCGAGGGCAAAGAGCAGTCCCAGAACATTTACATTTCCCGTGAACAGGCTGCCGATCTGATACACGATCAGCGCGATCACATAGGCAAATCCACACTGGTAGCCGATGGCGAACCAGGTCCATCCGGCGTTGTTCATCTCTCTGCGGATCGCGCCGATGGCCGCAAAGCACGGCGCGCACAGCAGGTTGAAGATCAGGAAGGAATAGGCCGCAACAGGAGTAAACACCTGGCGCATATTTGCCCATACCTGCCATCCGTTTTCCGCCACTTCCTCAAAGCCGCCAAACAGCACACCGAAGGTGCCGACTACATTCTCCTTGGCGATCAGTCCGGTAACTGTGGCTACAGCGCCCTGCCAGTGTCCCCACCCGAGGGGGATAAAGATCCAGGCGATGAGGTTGCCGATGGAGGCCAGGATCGAATTGTTCAGATCCTCCACCATGCCGAAGCTTCCGTTCTCCACGCCGAAGCCCTGCAGGAACCACAGGGCGATGGAAGACAGCAGGATGATGGTGCCGGCCTTTTTGATAAAGGACCAGGCACGCTCCCACATGGAACGGAGCACATTGCCCACCGTAGGCCAGTGATACGCCGGCAGCTCCATTACGAAAGGAGCCGGATCGCCGGAAAACCGTTTTGTCTTTTTCAGCATGATGCCTGAGATGATAATGGCGGCTACGCCGATAAAGTAAGCGCTGGGGGATACCCACCACGCGTTGCCGAACAACGCGCCGGCGATCAGTGCGATAATAGGCAGCTTCGCGCCGCAGGGAATGAACGTAGTGGTCATAATGGTCATGCGGCGGTCACGCTCATTTTCAATGGTACGGGACGCCATGATGCCCGGCACGCCGCAGCCGCTGCCGATGAGCATGGGAATAAAGGATTTACCCGACAGGCCGAACTTGCGGAAGATACGGTCCATAACAAAGGCGATACGGGCCATGTAGCCGCAGGACTCCAGAAAAGCCAGGAACAGGAACAGCACCAGCATCTGCGGCACAAAGCCCAGCACGGCTCCCACGCCGCCGATGATGCCGTCCAGGATCAGGCTCTTTAACCAGCCGCCGCAGCCGATGGCGTCCAGTCCGCTCTCTACGAAAACAGGGATGCCGGGGATCCACACGCCGTATTCCTCCGGCGCAGGTTCTTCCATGGAAACCGCATGTTCATATTCCGCAAAATCCACCGGCAGTTCCTCTGCCACTTCTCCGGTCTCGTCATCGTACAGATAGGCGACAGCAGTGAGATTATTCCCTTCCTCCGGGTCTATACCCGCTTCCTCGGCCGCGCTCTCAAACGCTTCGATCTCTGCCGCGTAGGGCGCATACTCCTCCGCTGCCTCTTCGTAAGCCGCGGAGCCTATGCCAAACAGATGCCATCCGTCGCCAAACACACCGTCGTTGGCCCAGTCCGTAAATATGGTGCCGACGCTGGTCACGGATACGTAGTACACAATGATCATTACCACCGCGAAGATAGGGAGGGCAGCAAATCGGTTCGTCACCACTTTGTCGATCTTGTCTGAAATAGACAGCTGCCCCGCGTTTTTCTTTTTATAGCAGGTCTGGATCACAGAGGCGATATATATGTAGCGTTCGTTGGTGATGATGCTTTCCGCATCGTCGTCCAGTTCCTTCTCCGCGGCGCGGATATCCTCCTCAATATGGCTCCTGACAGAGGCGTCCATATGCAGCTGCTCCAGCACCTTCTCATCCCGCTCAAATATCTTGATGGCGTACCAGCGCTGCTGCTCCTCCGGCAGGTCGTGGAGCACTGCCTCCTCTATGTGGGCCAGAGCGTGTTCCACCGTTCCGTTAAAGCTGTGCTGAGGAATAGTCTTTGCCCCCTGGGCTGCCTTTACGGCCTCCTCCGCAGCATCCATAACCCCGGTGCTCTTCAGCGCGGAGATCTCCACCACCTTGCAGCCAAGCGCGCTGGAAAGCTGTTTTGTGTCGATCTTATCGCCGTTCTTCTTCACCACGTCCATCATGTTCACGGCTACCACCACCGGTATGCCCAGTTCGGTAAGCTGTGTGGTGAGATACAGATTCCGCTCCAGATTTGTGCCGTCGATGATATTGAGGATCGCGTCGGGACGTTCCCCGATGAGATAATTTCTGGCCACCACTTCCTCCATGGTGTAGGGAGACAGGGAATAGATGCCGGGAAGGTCCATGATCGTCACATCGCTGTGTTTCTTCAGCTTTCCTTCCTTTTTTTCCACCGTCACGCCCGGCCAGTTGCCTACAAACTGATTCGAACCGGTCAACGCATTGAACAATGTGGTCTTACCACTGTTTGGATTGCCGGCAAGTGCAATTTTCAGACTCATAATGATTCTCCATTCTGCAGATTTAGTCGTTGATCTCCACCATGTCCGCGTCTTCCTTGCGGACTGACAATTCGTAGCCCCGTACGGTCAGTTCGATGGGATCGCCCAGGGGCGCCACCTTGCGTACATATACCTGGGTACCTTTCGTCAGGCCCATATCCATGATCCTGCGCTTTACGGGACCGTCTCCGTGAAGCTTCACGATCACAGCGCTCTGTCCCACCTCAAGCTGTCTCAATGTTTTCATAGCACTCTCCTTTCCCTGTATATCCGGCTGTCAGACCATGATCCGTCCGGCCATCTCTTTGCTGATGGCCACCCGTGATTCCTTCACGTTCACGATCAGGCTGCCGCCGATATCCGACACTACGGTAACGCTGCCGCCGGGCACAAATCCCAGATTTTCCAGATGCGCGCGTACATCGGGATTGCCTCCCACTTTTTTTATGATATTCTCCTCCCCTGCTTTTGCAAACATCAACGGCACCATAACCTCTCCCTTCTTTGATAGTTTAGACTAACTTTCACTCCAAAAAATGCGGTTAGATTTCTCTAACCGCACTCTATGTTAGCACTTACTAACTATTTTGTCAACCATATTTTGTTAAAATGCAAAAATTTTTTCGGGGCAGGATGAACAGATCATCCAAACACATACCAGTAACGGAACACCAGCTTCTGATACCATTTCAGCCCGGCATATAGTTCTTTTGCCGACCGGCGGTAAATATCCCGCACAAAAGCGTCATCCTCAAGATCAGGCGTCCCCGGTCCGTAAGCTCTGCGGCTCACCGCCTGCTGCATGTCTGACGCTTCCTGCTCTGTCAGCCAGGGAAGCCGGGCGGAAACTACCGAAGGAAACTCCTTTTCTCCTCCTTCATATTCCGCCGGGAAGCCACAGAAGCGGACCATATCCAGAAATCTGGCAAAGACTTTTCTGCAGTCCATCGTATCCAGGCGACGTCGCCGGACACGCTTTAGATATACTGCCGGCAGCACCAGCAGGATCACGATACCTGCCAAAGACAGCGCCGGGATCAGCAGAGGACTGCTTTCCTCCGGGATCTCCTCATCCACCTCCGGCGGCGCCGTTTCCTCCTCCGTCAGCGCCTCTTCATCATATTCATCCGTCTCTTCCTCTTCTTCCTCAGGCGACATATCCGGCAGAACGCTTCCGGCGGCTCCCCCGACATTATTTATATGGTCTATGCTGATATCTTCCGCGAGGAAGTTGATCACGCTGCCGGAGCCTTCCGCCTGAGACGGCGTTACCTCCACAGGCGTCCACCCTGTGTCCTTCACAAATATCTCCGGCCACGCGTGGGCGTCCCGATCTGTCACCTCCGCCAGATAGCTGCCGTCCTCCTGCTGCCGGAAATCCGACGGCTGCACCACGTATCCGGTGGCATACCGGGCCGGAACGCCGAACAATCTGTACATAAGAGTGGCCGCCGAAGCAAAATGCTGACAGTAGCCTCTGCCGCTCTCAAACAGGAAATATTCCACAGGATTTTTGTTCATGGGCGTCCATCCCGGCGTCAGCGTATAGACCGCCCTGGCGTTTAAGAGCTCCAGGATCAGCGCTGTAACCTCCTCCGGCGTCTCATACTGCCTGTTATGGCGGCACATATACGTCAGACGGGGCACCAGTTCCTCCGGCACGCGGGTGTAGACCTGGCGGATCGCCTCCTCATATGCGCCCATTATCTGGATGTACGGGCCATCCTGCAGATCGGACTCCCGGATATCCATATCCTTTCCTTCATAATACTGGAACGCATAATTCATCTCGCTCCTGGAGACAAATCCCGCCCCGTCGTACTGCCGGCTGAAATATGGCGTATACAGAGGGCCGTAGCTGTCATCGGCATAAGAGACGGCCATCTGCCGCCGGACATGCATGGACGACAAGTTTTCCCTGGTGTTAAGACCATAGTACAATTCTTCATAAAAATTCTGCATCACGGCGAGACTGGAGAAACCTGTCGGCAGCGCATCCGTATTCTGCTGCTCATACAAGGTAATAAACACAGACGTATCATCGGCGCTCTCCCACCGCTCCCCGGTGTAGTCGCCGCCGGTAAATCCCTTCAGATAGATGGTCTCTGTGGGCAGTTCTGACACCCGCACCGTCAGATGTTCCCTGCCGGTCTGGTAATTGTTGGCCCTGCTCACAGTTCCGCCGCTGACCATTACGCGGTCCGCTCCCGTGGCATGGCGCACCTGCCGCTGCACGGCGCTGTCTGCCCGGTAGATAAACGTATACAGCTGACCGGAAAATACGTTCACAAGAACAACCGCCGCGCCGAATACCGCCAGAAGGATCAGTCCCGCCGCCAGGGCGCTGCGGCCCGTCAGCCTGTCCCGCCGCGCCTTCCGTTCCGTGCGCAGCCTGCTGCGGCCCGCGCCGGACAAACGGAGCACCCAGAACGCCGCCTGGAACAGCACGATAAAAAGAATGGTCTCCACGGCCGGGTAGGTGCCCAGCAGAGGCGTGACCACGAGCAAAAGCGTGGTGAGCACATACAGCACCACATGATTGCCGATGATAAATTCGATCAAAAACACAACATACGAAAGGAGCATCGCCGCCAGGATCATAAGCCCCGTGACAGTAACCGACTCAGACAGCGACTGCTCCCTTATAAAGCGGAAAATATACGACGCCTGCTCCCAGAGTTCCTCCCGCCAGATATATATGACGACGCCCAGCACGCACAGAGACGCCAGAAAAAAACACACAAACTGCTTTCTGTGGTAAAAGAAGAAATACCAGAGCGCCGTGCAGGTGACGGCGGCGGCAAAATAAACCTTCCACGCGTCGTAGCTGATCCCTTCCATGCCCCTGCAGAACAGCAGCAGCCCGAACACGCCGGCGATGAGGAACAAAAGAGTGACCGGAGAACGGAGAGAATCCCAGCCCCGGTTTTTTTTGCCGGAAACGATCCTGATCCCGCTCACCGCGCCACTCCTCCTTTCTGACAGGTATCACACCGCAAACACATCTGTCTCTATCTCATGCTCCAATCCTTCCGCCGAAAAACGGTGAAGCAGCTGCCCGTCCCTGTACCAGCCCAGATCCAGCCCAAGGATGTAAGCGCTCCGTCTCGCGGAAAGAGCCGCCTCCATAGATGGCCTGTCAGACCTGCCGTCCCGGGGCACGAGCACGGCGGCATACAATTCCACCATCATATCCCCGCATCCGGCTTCATCCATCACATCCGCGTGCATAAGGCTGCCGGCGCCGTAATCATACCAGCACACA
Source organism: uncultured Lachnospiraceae bacterium (assembly GCA_947623905.1). GTDB lineage: Bacteria > Bacillota > Clostridia > Lachnospirales > Lachnospiraceae > CANQHX01. Next base: position 45,170 of record CANQHX010000003.1, on the reverse strand, counting down.
CGCACTGTTGTCTCGTGGCGCAGAAACCCCTTCACCATGGACCACACCAGCTGGTAAAAGGCGTCGGCCTGTTCCATGGTCAGCCGCGCGTACCCGGCAGTATCCAGATACAGCTCGATAAAAGGCTCCATGTCCTTTTCAAATTCTTTCACAAACAGCCTGTCCGTCCTGGCAGTCTGGTTCCAGTGGATATGCCGGAAGGAGTCGCCCGTCTTGTACTCCCTTATCTGGCGCAGTTCATTGTGGGTCTCTCCCGGAAGATCCACCGCCTGCTCCAGCCGCCTGTCCATCTGGCTCCATCCGGCAGACGGCAGCTCCACATGGAGAGCGATATCTCTCGGCAGCACCGCCACGGTCCCGGCGCAGGACAGCTTTTTCTTCATGGCAAAGAGAGACATATAATCATACACCCTGACCCATCCGGCACGCAGATCGATAAGCCCGCAGTGGTCGCCCCGCAGCCCGAACCGCTGGCGGCTTTCCCCCACCGGAGCGCTGCCGTACAGGAATTTCCGGCGCACATCCTTCTCCTGCCGGTATCCGCAGTCCACATGAAGGCAGAACCTGCTCACGGGGAGAATGCCTTTGTTGCGCACCTTTACATCCCACCAGAGCAGGCTGCCCTTTTCTGCCGCCCCATGGCGCAGCGCAGGTTCCGCCTGTATGCAGTGCCGGAAAAGAAGGCAGAGCAGAAACATTATGATATAAAACAGGATCTCCGCTACAAACAGCATCATAAGCGGGGGCTGCTGGTACATGCCTCCTATATACCCGGTCAGTACGATCACCAAAATAAACAGGACATTTCTCATCGGCTCCAGTCTCCCATAGGAGGCTTTGCCACGCTGTCCAGTATCTCCCTGATGATGTCTTTCCTGTCCGCGCCGTCCATCCTGGCCGACACGTTCAGGAGGATCCGGTGGGACGCTACATAGGGGAACTGCTCCTGCACATCCGCGGGAGTGACAAACGTCCGCCCGTCGTACCACGCGGCAGCGCGTGCCATCTTCACAAGGGCGATGGTAGCTCTGGGACTGGCGCCCCGCTGAATGTACGGATGCTCTCTCGTGGCGCTCACAAGCCGGATCATATACCGGTAAACGGAATCGCTGATATAGACGCTGTGGATAGCCCGCTGAAGTTCCAGCAGCATCTCCCTGTCCATAACAGGCTCCACCTGGGCCAGCCGGTCCGTCCCGTCAATGGCCTTCGCTATGGAAAGCTCGCTGTCACTGTCCGGATATCCCATGGTCATGGTCACGATAAACCGGTCCACCTGCGCTTCCGGCAGATACTGGGTGCCGGCGCTTCCGAAAGGATTCTGGGTGGCGATCACAAGAAACGGGTCGGGCACCGGCCGCGTCACCCCTTCCACCGTCACCTTCCGCTCCTCCATCACTTCCAGGAGCGCCGACTGGGTCTTGGGAGACGTCCGGTTGATCTCATCCGCCAGCAGCAGGTTGCAGAATATACAGCCCGGCTGGTACACGAACCGTTCCTCCTCCCGCCTGTATATGGAAAATCCAGTAAGATCCGAGGGCATCACGTCAGGGGTAAACTGCACCCGCCTGTAATCCAGCTTCATGGCTCTGGAAAACGCCAGCGCCAGCGTCGTCTTTCCCACGCCGGGAATATCCTCCAGCAGAATATGGCCGTTTGCCAGGAAGGCCAGCATCACTTCCCTGATCTGCTCCTCCTTGCCCAAGATCACCCTGCCCACCTGGGACACCGCTTCCCGGGCAGGGCTTGTCATCCTATTGTCCATTGAATCTCCTTTATTATCCTTTATTATTCTTTATTACGTACTTATTACATGTATATTTTTAGTCTATCACAAGCATCTGATAAAATCAACTCCACGCCGCCAACATGTGGCCGGGCGGACACGCTCCGCGCAATGGAGACGGGCGGGCATTGTCCTCTTCCGGCAGCCGCAGCAGCCGTCCGACAAAAATCCCCGGCAAAATCCTTGAAAATAATAGTTGTCAATCCTTTTCCAATCTGCTATAATGTTACCTGCGCTGTAAAGTGCCACAACATGTTTCCGTAGCTCAGCAGGATAGAGCGACCGCCTCCTAAGCGGTAGGTCGGGTGTTCGAATCACCTCGGGAACGCTTATAAAACATCGCTGGGGGAGCCATTTGGCTGAGACGGCATCATGCCGGACCCTTATCACTTGATCCGGACAATACCGGCGTAAGGAAGCGGCCATATGTCACCCATCCGGGCGGCCGTCTCCTTTTTCTGTCAGGTAAAAGGAGACTTTTTTTTCGCCTTCCGCCCCGGCGCCGCATGTCATACGTTTGTATGCCGCAAAGATACCAGTCAACCCAATGAAAAGAAACGGAGGAATCGAACATGAACGCAAGCGTAGCTATCCAATCCCTGCCCGCGGCGCCCAACGACGATGAGCTGGTGCGCATCGTGGACGAAGTCATCGACTACATCAAGAGCACCGGGTACAATTACTATGTAGGACCTTTCGAGACTACCATCGAGGGCGATTATGACGCTCTTATGGATATCGTGAAGGAATGCCAGCACATCGCCATCCGCGCGGGCGCCCCTTCTGTAGCGGCCTATATCAAAGTATCCTACAAGCCGGAAGGAGACATACTCACCATTGAAAAGAAAGTCACAAAGCACCACCAGTAAATTTACAGGGTTCTTGTACCCTGCAGGAGCGGTGGCGCTTTTGCTGGCCGTCTGGCAGGGCGTCTCCATGACCGGATGGATCCCCGGCTACATGCTGCCCTCCCCTGTGGACATCTGCAGAGCATTTGTCAATGATTTTTCCAACCTCATGGGACACGCCAGGGTCACTCTCACCGAGGCGTTCATCGGTCTGTTCCTTGGGGTCGTCACGGGCTTTGTCACCGCGGTGATCATGGATCATTTTCCGCTGGTAAAAAAATCCGTGTATCCCCTGATCATCCTGACCCAGACCATTCCCACGGTGGCCATTGCCCCTCTGCTGGTGCTGTGGTTCGGCTATGAGATGACGCCAAAGATCATTCTCATCGTCATCGCCACCTTTTTCCCGGTGGCCGTGGGCATGTACGACGGCTTTCAGTCCGCGGACCCGGACGCCATTCATCTGCTCCGCTCCATGGGTGCGGGCCGTCTGGCCATATTCCGCCACATCAAGCTGCCCGGCGCCATGACCAATTTTTTCAGCAGCCTGCGCATCTCCGCGGCTTACTCCGTAGTAGGCGCGGTGATCTCCGAATGGCTGGGCGGATTTAACGGCCTTGGCGTGTACATGACCCGGGTAAAAAAATCCTTTTCCTTTGACAAGATGTTCGCGGTGATCTTTCTCATCTCCGCTATCAGCCTGGCCCTTATGGCTCTGGTGGACCTGGCGCAGAAATGGTCCATGCCCTGGGAAAGAGCAGGCAAAAAACAATCTGTACAACATACAAAGAAAGGCAGGTAACAAAATGAAAAAGAAAAAATTGCTGGCTGCCGCCATGGCGGCCATGATGCTCCTCTGCGCGGCAGGATGCGCGGACAACAGCGGTACCGCCGGCCAGAACGGCGGCAATGACGCCGGCAGCACAGAAACAGCCGCCCCCGATCAGGCAGATACGGACACGACAGACGTGACCTTCGTGCTGGACTGGACGCCCAACACGAACCACACCGGCATCTACGTGGCACAGGAGCTGGGATATTTTGCCGATGAAGGACTGAACGTGACCATCGTGCAGCCCCCCGATGACGGCGCGGAGGCCATGGTGGCGTCCAACCAGGCCCAGTTCGGCATTTCCTTCCAGGACACTATGGTAGACGCCATCGTAGGCGACAATCCCATGCCCATCAAAGCCGTAGCCGCCGTACTGCAGCACAACACTTCCGCCATCATGTCCCGCCAGGGCGACGGCATTGACCGGCCGGCCGGCATGGAAGGAAAAAAATACTCCACATGGGATCTGGACATCGAAAAGGCCATCCTGAAAAATGTGGTAGAATCCGACGGCGGCAATTTTGACAACGTGACTCTGATCCCCAGCACCGTTACCGATGAGGTATCCGCTCTGGAAAGCAAGCAGACAGACTGCATCTGGGTATTTGAAGGCTGGGCCATCCAGGCCGCGAAGGTGGCGAATTTTGCCTATGATTCTTTCCTGTTAAAGGATATCAACCCGGTGTTTGACTATTACACCCCCGTGATCATCTCCAACGACACGTTCCTGGCCGAACAGCCCGACGCGGCAAAAGCATTCCTCGCCGCCTGCAAAAAGGGCTATGAATACGCCATCGACCACCCGGAAGAGGCCGCCGATATCCTCTGCAAGGCCGCTCCCGAGCTGGACAGCAGCCTTGTCCTGGAAAGCCAGAACTACATGGCCGGACAGTACAAGGCAGAGGTGGACCGGTGGGGCTACATCGATCCGGAAAGATGGAACGCATTCTACAGCTGGCTCAATGAAAACAGCCTGGCAAAGGCGGAGATCGGAGAAGACGCAGGATTTACAGACGATTATCTGCCGGAATAAACAGCGACAGCGTTTACGGAAGATCGTAAACGCGCAGGAATGAGGATTTATATGGCACAGTTAGATGTACAGGATGTGAAAATGTCTTTCGGCGAAAAGACCATATTGGAACATGTAAATCTCCATGTAGGGGACAAGGAGCTGGTAAGCCTTCTGGGCGTCAGCGGCGGGGGCAAAACGACCCTGTTCAACGTCATTGCCGGTCTGTACCGGCCGGATCACGGAACGGTGCTGCTGGACGGCCGGGATATCACCGGCACCTCCGGCCACGTGAGCTACATGCTCCAGAAGGATCTCCTGCTGCCCTACTATACCATTCTGGACAATGTGATCCTTCCTCTGACCATCAAAGGCATGTCGAAAAAACAGGCGCGCGAGACGGCCCTGCCCCACTTTTCCACCTTTGGACTGGAAGGGACGGAAAAACAATACCCCGGACAATTGTCCGGGGGTATGCGTCAGCGGGCCGCGCTCCTGCGCACCTATCTGTTTTCCAGCGAAATAGCGCTGCTGGACGAACCCTTCAGCGCCCTGGATACCATCACGAAAAGCGCCATGCACACATGGTACCTGGACATTATGGAGCAGATCCATCTGTCCACCGTGTTTATCACACATGACATCGACGAGGCGATCCTGCTCTCGGACCGGATCTGCCTTCTCACCGGCCGTCCCGGTTCCATCACGGAGGAGATCACCATAGAGGAGTCCCGTCCCAGGAGCGCCGATTTCAGCCTCCAGCCCCGGTTCCTGGAATACAAACGCAGGATACTGGAGAAGCTGGGCTGAACAGGCCGGTCTTTTGTAACTGTCCAGATCCAGCTTCTTTCAACCAGAAACCGTTCGATATCCGCATCTCACACAAGAGAAATCTCACGGTTGATCATATCCACATAGCCGGTACTCGCCATCACTTTGTTCCATTTGCTCATCTCATAACATCTTAGTTCATATAAAATTCTTTATACCATCGGGCAAAAGCACCGAAACCATCCTATAGGGACGTGGAAGGTCTGAAACATCTGACCAACCCTTAGCTTATCAGTAAAGCTAAAGTATGCCATGTTGTGACGCCCGGCAGGTTTATAGACTGTAAATAACGCAAGTCAGGATACTGTCATCGCAGCACACAAAAATATTCCCGAAAATGGACTGATTTTAGTCCCATTATTTCATATTTTCAGAACAAAATAAAGTAAAAATGGACCGTTTTGGGTTCATATTGAGGTGGCTTATGGAACAAAAGATAAAACAAACAGGTATCAACATCGGCGGAAACATCCGGCGCATCCGTCTGGCTGCAGGCATCCGGCAGACAGAGCTGGTTCGCATGCTGCAACTTGACGGAGTTTCCATGACAAGGGAATCTCTGGTAAAGATCGAGCGCGGCATACAGCATATCACCGCCTCCCAGCTCCGTGGCATCAGAAACTGTCTACACACTACTTATGACGAGCTTCTGAAATAACGCCCGGCCGGATGCCCGCTTCTAACATCAGTCGTATAGGATCAAACGTACCTATCACGCGGGCAAAGGGGAGCAAGCTGCGCCCGGGACAATTTGCCGTCCCGGTTTATTTGTGATGCCATTAAATAATCTCAGTGCAACAGCCCGCTCTTTTGTATGTCTGCTCGGAAGATATATAGCAATGATGCTGTGCTGCAAAATCTCTACAAAGATGTACCTGACAGTTCCATACTTCTCATATATTCTTCCGCTTCTTCCTCCCTCAGGGAATCCCTCCTCGGAACATCCGTTCAAGGAGGGATTCAGTGGTCTGCAGAAATGATTGCGTTGATCCGCTGATTCATTCGGGCGTGGCATTGCATTCATTCCTTATAGAGGGATCTTAGCATCATTTCAATCCTCTTGTATAGGGAATAACCCACAATAAGATTAAAACCACTGTAATAATCAAACCCATCGGTATCGAGAATGCAAATAACCTTTTCGTTTTCTTTATTTCTATCGGATCCTTTTCGCTTTCCGGCATAACAAACAATGCTTCCCGCTCCCTCTTCTCTTCGGGTGTAACTTTTGTTAAAGCTGAGCCTATCACCATGGCAATGAAACCGGCTGCAAGACCAACGAAAAACGGATCAAAATAAATGGGGACTGTAACACCTGCAATAGATACGCCAATCTTCATAACAGCACTTACAACGAACCCAACCAGCATTCCCCAGAATGCGCCTGTTTTGGTTACACGTTTACTCCATACGCTTGCCAAAGCTACCGGAAGCCATGAGCACGCCACAATTGTAGCGCCCAAATACGTAATCCAGAAAACCTGCGGGGGCTGATAAATGCACAGCAGGCATATAACAACACCAACGATTAAAACCGTTATGCGTCCATATAAAACCTTACGCTTTTCGTTTTTGACATTCAGAATATCATTCATGATATTTGAACTGATCAGCGACAGGAAAGTTGTTGCCGACGAGATTCCGGAGGCAAGAACGCCAGAAAGAACTACAATTCCAAGAATGGTCGGCATAACATTCATGGAAGCCCAAATAAGAGCCTGCGAGGGTTCTTCCATCCCCGGATTCAGTTTCTGCGTAAAGACCCCAGCCATACACATCAGGAACTCAATGACAAACACCGCCACAGAAGCCAGAATGCTCGAGCGAATAACGGCGTGCTCGTTTTTTGCCATAAGATACCGGCTCGACTGCCACGGAGCTATTGCAAGAACTGCCATCCAGGCAATACCATATCCACTGGCCCAAATGATGTTTTCCCTAGCGGTAGGATAAAAATAGGATGGATTTCCACCGCCCGATAGAATCCCAGGTATGGCCTCGTAAGTAGCCATTTCAGATACTGTATTCATCCAACCACCTGCTTTCGTTGCAATCAATGCAGCGCCAACAATGGTTGCAATTGAAAAGACCGCAAACATCAAAGTGTCAGTAATGAGAACTCCTTTCGCGCCTGAAAGCATGGTAATAAGCGTGAAAGCGATGACCGCAATCACAATGCAGGAATTATAGGTTAATCCTGTTACAGCGGACATCAGTGTAGCGATCCCTTGAACGCAGGACAGGCTATATACCAACATAATGAACGAACCTGTAATGGTTGCCAGCATTTTCATAGCATTGGAGTTAAACCGTTTGCCGAAAAATTGCGGTATAGTCAAAGCCTGGCTTCTTCTGAGATATCTGCCAAAGAATACAGACCCAAAAATATATCCAACAGACAATACGCCAACCGCAATCATCAATGGCCCAAAGAAACCGCTGTATGCTTCACCGACGTCACCCATGAAAAGGCCAACCCCGATAAAGGATGCAACCAGGGATCCTGTAATCAAATATGCCGGTGCGTTACGACCAGCAACATAAAAGTCGTTTGCGTTCTTTACTGTGCGGCTAATTAGCGCTCCAATAACAATGTAAAGAACCATTGTAATACACATGCCGAGTAGATAGATGTTCATTTTTTTTATCCTCCTTTATTTTATGAACATAGTCACAAAAAAATTTTACCTTAAAGTTTCAAATCCACTAGTGCTTATACTATGCCCTCTATTTAGTAAAATCTTTGAAGACTCGAATAGTAGCTGCTACGCTAATTGTAACAAACCAAACTCCAAGCCCTATAGCAATACCAAGTTCCATTTATTTTTCCTCCTTTCATCAAATTTTGGCAAGGCAATCGAATATCTGCAAAGTATGGGATAATATAAAAATTTATCCCATTACTTTGCATTTAAAGGATTGCTTATGCTTTATTGATCATCTCCAAGGCCCGAGCCCTAAAGCTGTTCATTTTGTCAAACCAAGGCATCATATAACTTGATACATCTTGACTGTTTTTCCCTGCATATATTCCCCAAATATACCAATAGTAGTAAATAACCGCGGCGCAGGCGATAAGATGGCGTTTTTCTTCATAGGTTGTTTTTCGGCCAAAGTAAGGTTCAAGCCAATCATCAATCTCAGTAAACGGCGGGTTAGTAACCGCAAACAGTTTACAAACATCAAAACCGATATCAGCATCGCCTGCAAATTCCCAATCAATAACCTGCAGCGAATCTCCTGAAATCAGCAGATTAGGCTCATAAAGGTCATTATGACAAAGAGATACCTGCCACTGATCTTTAGAAAGGAATTCAAAAACAGGCTGCATTGCCTGATCCTCCGCCAAAGCCTGTCGATACGCCAAAGGATCCATATGCCTTAATATGCCAATAATTCGTTTCCCTTCTTTTTGATAATCGAATCCAAATCCGACTGAGATATTTGCGCCATGAAGTATTTTTAATTTTTTTGCAAGCATCTGACTATGCTTTTTATTGCCAAAATCAAATGTGTCCGTTATATCAAAATAATTTGAAAGTTTCCAACCTTCATTTGTATCAATATACAAAAATGTCTCATCGACTCCCAAGTCTTTGGCAGCTTGTAAGGCAAGTGCTTCCTTATTACGATCTATAACGCCAGAAGCATTTACTCCCGGATGACGGTAAATGTAATATTTTCCATCGCAGCAAAACTTAAACGATTGATTATTCAGGCCCTTCTTTATAGGTACCATTTCAGAAAGACTGTTAATTTTGCAGCTGAGTACATTACAGATATTCTCAAAAAGTTTAATTCTATTATTAAATATGTAATCAGGATCAAATGCCTTCAAATCATCCATGCTATCAAATTCAAAGATATCTGACGATTTACATTTCTGAATCCATAATGGTATATCGGCAACATTCTCCGCCCAGACGTTTTCCCAATACATCCCTTCCACGCCAGGTCTGCCATAGTAACTTTCCAAAACAGGACGGAATTTATCCGTAAACGCCTGATCAAAATATGCATGTCCGTACATAATCCATTGATCATGAGAGGGCTTGTTAGTATCCGTCACCAAGCCATCCCGGTTAAACGTAAAAGCACGCTCTACATAACTGGTACCGGGCAAAAAAACCGAGCAGTAAAAGGCACGGTATTCATATTGATGAAACATGTTCTTAGGATAGTAGTTGTCTGAGCAAAGGATATAGGTATTGCTCAGATGATCTCTTGCCGCATAAACGCTGCTATGTGTATTTTTAGTAGAAAATTCATTATTGACAACCAGCAAAACATGATACTTGTCCCGCAGGTAAAAAAATTTTTCCATCATATAACCGACCACAACAACAATCTTTTGAATTCCCGCTTCCTGAAGCTGCCGGATTTCACGCTCAATCATTACTTCGCCCTTGACGGATATGAGGCCCTTGGGAAGTTCATAGGAAACAGGAATAAAGCGTGTACTCATACCGGCGGCAAGAATAATTGCCGATTTCACGCGGTATGGCTCCAACGCTTCTTTTCCGCCGATGGTTAATTGATATTCATCATCTATCAAACCTTTTTGGATCAAATTTTTGACAATTTTATTAACGATACCGAGAGATATTCCTGTATTTTCAGTAATGATACGTTGCGTTATCACGCCAGGATTCTCACAAATATATCGGAGAATTACAAACTCTTTCTTATTCATTAACATACACGTCTCCAGTCTACTAAAGTTAACGAGCTATTTTAAATCCGAAATCAATTATTAATTACAGTCAGCGTTTTTATAATTTAACTTCTACCACGCCATGTATATTTACCCTCTTATCTTCTGGCGGTGGCGTCATATAATCACCATAATACAACCTAAGAATTTCATCATAGCCTTGAGGACATTTAAAATATTCGTTTTCAAAAAGTAATTCCACGGTCTTATCAAAACAGCCGATAGGCAGTTGATGTTTCCCTGCCAAAGATCCAGCTTCTTCATCAACATATATTGTGTCTTGCCGATTATAAGCAGTCATGGTTTCAAAATACTTATCCTTGATTTTTTCCCGGGTTAAAAAGCATAAAAGGATGGCCGGGATATTCTTTACCATTGACAAACATTTTTTGACAAAACCAGTGCTGGATAACCATGGATAGAGTCCTGCTTTTATCGTTATTGCCTTCCAGTAGACCTTAATCTTTGTGCGCATTATTTTTAGCTTCATCCGATTCTGAGGAAAAAAATCAAAAGGAAAAATATCAATGAACAATTCATTATGGGTCAATACTCCTTTTGTTCCTTCCTCTCGATAAATGGTCCCAATTTTCCGAATTTTCGCATAAGGGTTCCAATAATGATCATCCGTGTCCCATGTCTGCAAAAAATACTGATCTCCGAGGGCAGACTGTGCAATACTAATAAATTTATCATAGTCTTCTCGCAACATCCCTATATCCAGATCGTCGTCCCATGGAATAAATCCCTGGTGTCGAACCGCACCTAACAATGTACCACCATCCAGGAAATACTGTATGCCATTTGCGTCGCAAATCTCTTTAACTCTTTTTGCCATCTCCAATTGCGCCAGCTGCGCTTTTCTTAAAGTAGCATTATCCATTTTTCTTCATCCTTCACATATTATTTTGTTTTGTTTCGCTTTGAAACAGCCAAACAAAGATCCAATTTATATTATTATTCTTTGGAAAACTCCGTCCTGTTTTTATAGTAAAAAGAGTAACGCAGCACAAACAGTAAAAACTCGGTGCCGCAGCGCAATACAACCAGATTGACGAGGGTGAATTTTTTTAGTGCCACCAATAATCCCAACCCGATGATTTGAAAAACAGCTGCTGACACTGTCGAAATCGTGGCCTCTTTCGCTCTATCGATGGCACCAAGCACCGGCCAGCCATAAAGCATGGAAAAAAAACTCACGAACAATAATGGTATAAAGGATCGCAAGAGCGATGCGGTGTTTACATATTTGCTGCCTCCTACAATGACAACAGCATAATCTGCAATAAAATATGTAAAAATACAACCGCCTATAATCAACGGTAAAAATATCTTTATAATTCTTTTAATTAAATTGATTCGCTTACTTCTTACCATTTCAGGATATATTCCATTGAAAATAGGATTATACATCATTTGAATGGCACCAACGATACTTAGGCAAAAACTCCAGTCCGCCACTTCAGCTTCGTTTAAATAGATTCCAATAATCAGTGTATTCAGAGCGGTAAATGCCGTGGTCGAAAAATCGGAAAGGAAATATATAAAAGATGCCGCTATTTTCTTAAATGCTGTTTTCAACTTGGGTTTACAATAGGAAATGTCTAGTTTTTTCAGCTCCCCAAAAACAAGTAGGATCGCTGCACCCGAGCCCAAGATGTCAAGAATAGGTATCCACATGATGTCCGCATCGCTTTTGACAAGCACAAATGTCAACGCAGTTGAAATGGACTTCATAATTATAAAGCGGATTGTAATGACATGCATCTGCTCAATTCCGCGAAACAGAAAGTCAAAAAGAAAACATGAAAGAAACACCGTACCGAAAGAAAGCGATACAAAAGCAAGATTATTCTTTAGGATTTCAATAAACTGTGATAAAAACAGCAGCACAATTCCAGCAACAGTCGCTAAGATTATTTTTGCGGTTAATATATTCCATGTTTCTTCGTTTAAATGTTTTTTGTCGTTTCTGACATTTACAATGTCGCGTACACCTGATAAAAGGAATCCAAAATCCACAATCAATTGCATATATGACATAACGGCTTTTACATATGATATCATGCCGTAGCAATCCTTTGTTAAAACTCGGGTAAGATAAGGAAATGTCAGCAGAGGAAGTATGAGTTTTGCAAAACTCAATACATATAATGAAAATGCATTTTTTATTAGGTTTGATTCCTTTAGTTCTTTAATTTTCATTTTTGGCTCTCCAAATCGTTGTTTTAGGTAGATATCCTGTAATCGCCCAAATAGATATATGTCAGGGCGCTCTCCTTCACTACTCATATTAAATAAATAAGGAATAACTAACAGAATTAAAGCTTAATATCCTGATATTGATGCCCTCAACATAGAATCCTTGCATGCCAGCATTCCGTTCTTCATACAATCACTCTGTTCTTGCCTAAAGATCTTATAATATCTTTTAAAATGCCAAGTTCTTTTACCTGTACTTTCGTCATTTCCCTTGTATAGTGTTTATAGTAGCCAAACACCATAGCTTCTCGAACAAAAAATAGCAGTGTTTTTATACCCTCTCCAAGGTTCGCATACTATACTTTCTCTCCAAACGTGTCTGGTCTTTCCGGATCAAAGGCCTCATTCGCCCACATTACCGTGACAAGATTTTCTGTCTCCGAAAGATTTATAATGTTATGGGTATATCCCGGAAGCATATGAACAGCCTGGATCTTCTCTCCGCTTACCTCAAATTCCAGAATCTCGTCCGTACCGACTTTCCGTTCCTGTATCAGACCATGGCCGAATACAACAATAAAGAATTCCCACTTAGAATTGTGCCAATGCTGCCCTTTCGTGATTCCCGGTTTGGAAATATTCACAGAAACCTGTCCATGATCGGCGGTTTTGAGCAACTCTGTAAAACTGCCCCGTTCATCGCATTTCATGTCCAAATCAAATGCAATCTTCTCTTCCGGTAAATAGGACAGGTACATAGAATACAGTTTCTTTTCAAATGATCCAGAAGCAATTTGAGGCATCATCAGGGTTTTGGGCTGAGCATGGAAGGTATGCAAGCACTCCACAATGTAGCCAAGCGTTGCTTTATGCGTAACTGGCGCATAACAGTACTGTCCGCTTTCGCATGCTCTGGGGGAAAGTCCGTCATATGTGACACCATCTATCTGTTCTCCGGTTTTTGGGTACTCTGCCCTGTGGGGATGTCCTTCCATCGCGTCATACAACTCCTCCAGCAGATCGTCGATGAAAAGTAGTTCCAGTTCCACCGTTGGATCGTTCACTGTAATGGGCAGGTCATTTGCGATATTGTAGCAGAAGGTTCCAACCGCAGAATTATAATTAGGTCGAACCCACTTCCCCACCAGATTCGGGAAACGATAAACATATACTTTTGTGCCGATTGCTTCCGCATAACGGAAAAACAGTTCCTCTCCATCACGCTTGCTGATTCCATAATCGGATGTGCCGAAGCGCCCGGCAAGAGTCGCCTGCACAGAGGAAGACAGCATGACCGGGCATCGGTTCTGATGTCTTTTTAACGTATCTAAAAGCAGGTTGGCAAAACCGAAATTTCCGGTCCGAAACTCTGCCGGATCCTTTGGTCGATTCACTCCGGCAAGATTAAAAACAAAATCAGTTTTTGCGCAATATCCATCCAGCTGTTCCAGTGTATTCCCCAAATCGTACTCATAGATTTCGTCAATGACCAAATTCGATCTTGTCCGGTTCTTACCATCACGAATATTTTTCAAGTTTTCAACAAGATTTCTGCCAACAAAACCTTTTGCACCTGTCACAAGAATATTCATTTTGCTGATTCACTCCAATTACTTATAGTCTTTTACCGCACCAATTAATACTTTCCTTAATGATCTTTGCCGGAACACCTGCAATCACTGCTCCGCTTTTATCTATTGATTTCGTTACTACCGCGCCGGTCCCTACCACACAGTTTTCGGGAATCCTTGATCCTTTTGTTATCAAAACCTGATACCCAACCCATACGTGATTTCCAATAACAACGTCCTTTGCCTGATTTATTCTTTCTCCCGCTTCATTCAGAATAGAATGGGAATCTCCTGTTCTGATCACAATCTCTGAGGAAAACAGGCAGTCATTTCCGACAGTACACTTTGTGGATTCGGTAACGGCAATATGAATCTTTCCCGCAAAGTGAGTATTATCGGCAATTATAATTGCGTTATTATCGTCCTCCGTATAAAACGAAGCATTTTTGGCAACGCAGCCCTTGCCGAGTTCGATAGTGTTATTGCTGCCATAGAAAACAAATTCGCAGTTAAAGTATACCCCCCCCCGTAAAATCAGGCGGTTCCCTACTCCGGAGCTTGTCATTTTACAGTGCCAAAGTATTGCTCCGTCATTTTCAATTTGTATTTTTCCTTTTCGCTTATTGTTAAGCGGAATGTTGTTGATGAGTTTATACAGCTTGAAAGCAAGTTTTTTTATGGCCTGCCTCATATCTCTTTCCTCCACACCATCTTATTGACCACACCAACGTAAGACTGGATGATCTTGACCACCTTGTCGCTGACGTTTACGTCGGTATAATCGGGCACAGGGATTGCGCTACAGGGCTCATTCTCCACCATCTCCACCGCTGTATCTACAGCCTGAAGGAGTCCTTTTGTGTCAATCCCCGACAGAATAAAACATCCCTTATCCAGTGCCTCCGGGCGTTCCGTCGAAGTACGGATGCACACCGCCGGGATCGGATGCCCGATGGATGTAAAAAAGCTACTTTCCTCAGGCAAGGTTCCGCTGTCTGAAACGACACAGAATGCGTTCATCTGCAGACAGTTATAGTCGTGAAATCCCAGCGGCTCATGCTGCACAACGCGCTCATCCAACTGAAATCCGCTTGCCTTAAGGCGCTTTTTCGAACGTGGATGACAGGAGTACAGGATCGGCAAGTCATACTTCTGTGCCATTTGATTGATCGCCGTGAACAGGCTTGTAAAATTCTTTTCTGTGTCGATATTTTCCTCTCGATGCGCCGAAAGCAAAATGTACTTGCTTTTTTCCAGTCCAAGGCGGTCAAGAATATCGCTGTTTCTGATTGCATCGAGATTGGCAGTCAGCACCTCTGCCATCGGGGAACCGGTCACGTATGTGCGCTCCCTCGGCAGACCGCAGTCGGCAAGATAGCGTCGGGCATGCTCGGAATAGGCGAGATTGACGTCCGAGATAATATCCACAATCCTTCGATTGGTCTCCTCCGGCAGGCACTCGTCCTTGCAGCGGTTCCCCGCCTCCATGTGGAAAATCGGAATATGCAAACGTTTCGCGCCTATCACGGACAAGCAGGAGTTGGTATCGCCGAGGACAAGTACCGCCTCGGGCTTTAGTTCGACCATCGCTTTGTAACTTGCCGAGATGATGTTACCCATGGTCTCGCCGAGATCGGAACCGACAGCGTCAAGATACAACTCCGGATCGTCCAGTCCCAAGTCCCTAAAGAAAACACCATTTAGGTTGTAGTCGTAGTTCTGCCCTGTATGTACAAGAATCGTATCAAAATATTTGCGACACTTCTTGATAACCGCGGCAAGGCGAATGATCTCTGGCCGCGTGCCGACAATGATCATTAGCTTAATTTTTCCGTTTTTTTTCCATGTAGGGTAAGTCATGATACGCCCCCTTACCTACCGGTTTTGGCGAGTTCTTCTTTGACATAGTCGGTGGTGAGTATCTTCTTTACCACACCGTCCACATCAAGTAGCGTCGTGTTGTGGCTCGTGTAGCTTTCTTCCGCCTCAGTCATAACCTGCCCCTGGACAAAATACTTGTCGTAGTTAAGGTCACGGTTATCAGCAGCAACACGGAAGTAATCGCCCATGTCCTCGGAACGAAGCCGCTCCTCGCGGGTCATGAGGGTCTCGTACAGCTTCTCGCCGTGCCGAGTGCCGATGATGTTCGTCCCGGTATCGCCAAACAGCTTTTGCACCGCCTTCGCGAGGTCTCCGATGGTGGATGCATCGGCTTTCTGGATGAACAGGTCGCCGGGATTGGCATGATTGAAAGCAAAGCGAACCAACTCCACCGCCTCGTCGAGATTCATCAGGAACCGCGTCATGTCTGGATTGGTAATCGTGATCGGCTGTCCCGATTTAATCTGGTCGACAAACAGCGGAATCACGCTGCCGCGGCTGCACATGACGTTTCCGTATCGGGTACAGCATATGACCGTACGGCCTCGTTCTGCCGCGACACGTGCGTTTGCGAAAATAACGTGCTCCATCATAGCTTTGGATATTCCCATTGCGTTGATCGGGTACGCTGCCTTATCGGTGGACAGACAGACCACACGTTTGACATCCGCTTCAATGGCGGCGTGAAGAACATTGTCGGTTCCCATCACGTTGGTGCGCACGGCTTCCATCGGGAAGAACTCGCAGGACGGCACCTGCTTCAGCGCTGCGGCGTGGAATATGTAATCGACCCCCGGCATGGCATCCCGCACCGACTCGATGTTGCGCACATCGCCAATGTAGAATTTGACTTTGCTCGCATACTCCGGGTATTTCGCCTGAAGTTCGTGGCGCATATCATCCTGCTTTTTCTCGTCCCGAGAGAAGATACGGATTTGAGCTATATCGGTAGATAGAAAATGCTTTAAAACGGTGGAGCCAAAGCTGCCGGTGCCACCGGTGATCATGAGGGTTGCGTTTTTGAATTCGGACATATCAACATTCACCTTCATTTTGATATAAATCTATATATTCCATAAATCGTTCGTTTTGATCAAATTGCTTGGCTCTGCGCAAACATTTTTCCAACGTAAACGGCTTTTCTTCAGCTATCCGAATAATCTCCGATTCCAGCGCATCTATATCGTTGCAATCCACAACTGCACCGCAGGTTTCGTCCATGATCTCTGAACTACCTCCAGTTCGGAATGTCAGTACTGGAGTTCCACAGGCGATGGATTCCATATTGACGGTCGGATAGTTTTCTTCGCGCGTCGGATTCACGAACAAATCAGCGGATGTATAAATCTCGGCAAGTTCCTTTTGATTTTGTGTGCGATGGACGGAAATGATATTGTCTGGCAGTTGCTTGTCCACACTGTCGTTTGTTCCCACCAACACAATCTGATATTTTGTGGAGTCAAGCCGTTTTGACAACTCCACAAACACATCAAGACCCTTTCGCACTCCCCAGCTGTCGGCAACTCCGAGGAGCATATATTTATTTCCTATGCCGTACTCTTGCTTGAAGCCGCTCTCAGTGGGCTTGAATACAGATATGTTAATGCCGTTATTGATGACTTTAACAGGATAGTCCTTAAGGAATGATTCTTTTACATTATCTGCCAGCCACTGAGATGGTGTGATGATCGTCATATTCTTAACTTCTGTAAACCATTTCTTTTTGAGCTTCCACATCTTTGCGGTTTTATCTACAAGTGACGGTGGGTAACTATCTTTCGGATATGGACAATTTCCGCAGCCTTTCTTCCACTTGTCACATTTGGCTATATCAAAATATGGACATCTACCGGTAAAAGGCCAGCAATCGTGAAGAGTCCAAATAACGTGGACGTGGTGTCGCTTAATGTAATCAAAGAGCATTGGAAGATTCAAAAAATCTCCATGAATATTGTGAAGATGAATGGTATCAGGATGAAGTATCTCTATTTTTCTAAGGAATTTTTTTGTCGTGGCATGAGAATAACAGCCATGACATCCCGTGAATCTTCCAAACTTCATGTGAACGAATTTGTCACAGATGTTTCCAATTCCAATGTTTTTTTGCGGCAATTCCTTGATTGGATGATTTGAATAACCGGTTGAAGTTATATTTTTGATTCCTTTTGATGCACATAAATTGGCAATACCAGTCATTATTTTTGCAGTACTTCCGTATGGAACAGCATTAATAGATATAATCATATTACATCACCGTCAATATAGTGTGGTATTCGCGAAACGATTCCCACATTGGATTCGTAAAGAAACTATAATATCGCAAAATATAAACAGTAAACATCAGCATTGGAAGGATGTATTTATTAGCAAGATAAAATAATTTGCCATCTTTTCTCAATGCTATATTGTTTTGATACATTATCATGGGTATAGATATAATAAAAAAAATTTCAAAATACATTCCAATACGTCCGAACATACTGATTTTATATGCAAGCATACCAAATATAGAACAAACTAAACTCAGCTTGGCAAACATTAAAGTGTTTCCACTTAATTTATTTATATTTATTGCTATATAAATAAACCAGATTGCCGACAATAACGTCGCACGTAAAGTGTTACCGCCTCGTGTAGAATAGACGTTGTAGTTTATATTATCGAAAAAATTCAACCCATACTGTAGCAATCTTTCAAAAGCATCATTTCCAAATAGCAAAATAAGCAAAAGCATGACCACCGCTATTACTTGAATTCTATTTACCTTATTGTCGTTGGCAATCAAATATAATGGAAACAAGATAATTGCCGACATATGACACATAGATGCCAAGAAAATAAAAATCAGATACGGTATAATTTTGTGTTTTTTGGAGTAATGAATCGCTATAATAAAAAATGAAAGTGCAAGCATCTGACGTATCGAGGACAAAGATAGCAAAAACAGATACGGGTTGATGCAATATATTAAAACAGCAAGTCCTTTGTAATTATCCACAACATAGTTCTTTATCAGATAATAAATCGGTATAATTGTGAATATGGAGGTAACAGCGATAAAAATATAATAATTCGGGCAAAGTTTAACAAGTAATGGGAACATTGGTTCATTGGCAAATGCGGAACTGCCAGCCTTTATCTCTTTAAAGAATTTGTAATAATTCATATAATCATTGCCAAAATCGTACCTTAATATCGCAAAAACAATTAAAATACCAAATGAAATAACAAGCCAAAATCGTCTGTTCTTTTTTATCGACGCTATCACAGTTGACAGCAATAATGTGACATGAACCATACCTTTTCATCCTTCAATAAGTTGTTGAGCAACACTGTTTACCAATAAATGATTTTTCGCATAAGTCTTGAATTTCTGATATTTACAATCATTGTCCGGATTTTCCATGACCTTCATAATCTCCTTTCGGAGATTTTCCACATGATCCCCATTCTCCTCTATGCAAAACATATAGTTTCTATATTCTTGTGGCATCCCGTCGAGCAGATATGCAACTACCGGGGCGCCGGATGCAAGATATTCCAGATTTTTTGATGGAAACGAATACTTTGTAAAATCCTCATCATTGGGTCGAGGATTTACAAGAATATCTGCTTTTAACTGCCATAAATGGCTTTCACTTGGTGAAATCTGGCCCATGGCCATTATCCTACAATCGGAATTCGCACATTTATTTATATATTCATCTGCATCTCCGCTCCCGCATATCACAAGACGATAATTATTTCCGTCAATTTTTCTAAAGGCATCTACCAAATCCTTTACTCCAAATTTTTCATTCGTCGTTCCCGTATAAACAATATATTTAATTTCGCTTTCATCGTGAACGGCAAGCCTTTTTTCTTCATTTAATTCAAAAATATCGTCATCGAGAAATCCTTCTGTCACCATAACCCTTTTCCCTGATGTATTGAACATTTTTTCCATTTCCGATGCAAAAAACAGATACGAATCCACATGTTTACATAATTTATAAAAACGAGATGAATCGATTTTTTTCCCTATCCTATACGGCAAGGAAATATTTTTATGTAGGTTATTATATTGAGGTAAATCGGGCACTATCAGACATATTTTAACTTTTCTGTTCTTATGCTTTGCATACACTGCTGCCTCCAACAAAGGGGTATGAGTTGAATACACAATAATGTGTTCTATTTGATTATTATTTTCTATTATTTTTCCTATTTTTTTCTTCAATGATTCTGCGCGAGAATAATTTCGTATTCCCCAAATATTATTAAATGAAACATATTGAACAGATGAGCTTGAATCAAGTTCACGGAAGAAAATAGTTTTACTCTCTTTTGGAAAGCTCCCTACAAACGGAGCCGATAACACAATCATCGAAGCATTATTTTTAAGGCCATGAATTAAACGCTCTTGAACGTTGTTCGCCGAATAATTAAATGGTACACTCTGATATGAACGAATTATATCTTCGCATTTCTTTTCAAAGTATCCGCATAAAAATATTATCTTTTCTTCCTTGACCATATTTCCTCCTCTATAAAAACGGTCTTTTCGATGGTTTTTTTCGACTAATTATTTCTGTTGTAAAGTCATGTTAATATCTGATTTCAGTCACATCTTATTGTATAGTTGAGTTCTCCTTAAAGCCTGTCAAGCATACTTATGATTTCCTGATGACTCCGTTGCCTGTCAAATTTTAATTCTGCCAGTTTCCTTGCGTTCTTTCCATAAATCAATGCTTTTTCCTTATCAGATAATATCGATGCTATGGCTGCTGCACAACTGTCAACATCTTCTGCATTATAGTTTATTCCACAGCCATATATTTTCACAAGATCAGCCATTTCCTTACAAGGGCCACAGTTAATAACAGGTTTCCCTGAAGCAAAATAATCTGCGATTTTATTTATAATGCTTTGTGATGCTCGTCTTTTAATGCAGTTAACACATATATCCGTCTTCGATAAGTAAGCTGCCATTCGTTCATATTCGACAAATCCAAGAAAATCGACACGTACATTTAAGGATTGTGCCAAGCCTCTGAGACGTGATTCTTCGGGGCCTTGTCCAAGGATTTTAAATATGATATTTTTGTCATTAAGTTTCTGGATAGCTCTGAAAACCGTATCAAAATCATAGCTACGTCCCAATGTACCTATATATGTAATCCAAATCTCATCTGCCTTTTTATGAATCGTGTCTGCATATTTTTCAACACCTGAATCAAATTTATCTAACATTGAACCAATATACACCACCAGTTTATCCGTTACACGATTATTAACACTGCACGCATGTTGAAGATATTCTTCTGAAACTGCTACAATAGCATCCGCATTTAAATAAGATTGTCTGGTGTCTTTTTGGAGCTTTCTTGTTAAAAAATTATAAATGAAATCATTCTTTATAAGCATTTTCAACGAATCAGGCCATAGATCATTTATATCAATAACAAGCTTTATTCCATAATCATCACAATACCTTCTAATGTGTTTTACCAAATAAAATGTCGGCCATGAAATATAAACGATATCAAACTCTTTCCCATTCTTAGCAAACCATTTCAATTCTTCTTTTTCGCTTCTTACCGCACTTAAAAACCTCTTAACCGAAATATTTTTTTTATAAGATTTCTTATGAACAAAATACATGTAATCCTTATATTCAGGATATTCTCTGAAAAACTTGTCTATATCTCTTGTTTCTTTATTATAATGATTAAAATCTGAAGTAAGAAACTTAACATTATATCCTCTTTGCCGCATCATTTCGAAAAGGAAAAATGTTCTTTTGATCGCTTTTTCTCCAGGAATATAGATGGAGTCATTAATAAATAGTATTGTTTTCATACAACCTCCTAGTACAGCCTAACTGTGATATAGTTTTATATATTTGTGTATATTGTCTCAATAATTCATAATCCTTCTCGTCAGCCTTTCCAGCAAGTCATATCCGTCTTATAATTCAACTCTATCGTCTATCCAACCTTCACAATCCGGTCAATTACATACACAGACTATTTCAGCATCAGCCGAAACACCTTCAATTTTCCTATTACCGGCAATATGAAATTCAATTTCTAACTTATGAGCAGCAACAGAACTCGACAGTGCAAATGAATTAAATCTATATCTAACATTCCCAATAAAGAGCAGTTTTTTCATCTATTTCCACCTGTCTGCATTAAATCCAGCCAAATCTTCTGTATTCTCAACGGTAAAAATATTATAGTTTTTTTCTTCCAGACCCATATTTCTGAGGCACTTTTTTACAAAACCGCTCAACACTTTCCCCGGCCCTATCTCAATGAATGTTTTTACCTGTTCATTGATTAAAAGCTCAATACAATCCTGCATTCTGACCGTAGACTGGATCTGCCGCACCAGCAGATCAGGTATTGTTTCCGATCCTTTTGGCCCTCCCGAATAATTAAACAGTACTTCGCAGCTTGGCTCGTTGAAGTTTACTTCTTTTAATTTCAATCGCAATTTATCTCCAGCTAGCTTCATAAACGCAGTATGAAAAGGACCGGATACGGCAAGCGGAACACATCTTCTTGCTCCGTTCCGCTTCGCGTATTGTACCGCCACGTCTACAGCTTTTTTTTCACCGCCTATTACGATCTGTCCCGGGCAATTAAGATTACACACTGACACAATTCCCTGGTGTATTGCTTTTTTGCAGGCTTCCTCAACAACCGACGGTGTTGTTCCTGTAATTGCAGTCATGCCGGCTTCTATTCCGGCAGAGGCTTCTGCCATCACCCTGCCCCTGTACGAAATAACTTTCATCGTATCAGAAAAATCCCATACATTTGCGGCATACAACGCGCTGTATTCACCTAATGAAAGTCCGCATACATAGTCTGGATATATTTTTTTGCTTTTTAATATTTCTGTGACTCCACAGGCAAATGCAACCATGCACGGCTGCGTATATTCTGTTTTAAAAAGCACGTTCTCTGGATTATCAAAACACACCTTTTTTAAATCAAAATCCAACCTGCATCTGTCAAATACCGATTTAAATTCCGGATAAATTTTATAAAGATCTTTACCCATTCCAGTATGCTGACTTCCCTGCCCTGCATATAAAAAAGCTATTTTACTCATTCTGATATTACCCTATCGATGATCTGAAGGATCAGTTCCCGGTTCTGTTCTTCTTCCAGATAAAAATGATCTCCTCTGATCTGCTTAAATATTACACTTTTACTATAATCTTTCCATTGCCCCATCATCTCATATCTCATCATCGTATCTTCTCTGCTATACAGGATCACCATGGGCACATCCAGCATGTCCGCAGGCTTGTACTTATACTCGGATAATATTCTGAAGTCATTGCGAATAACAGGAAATAAAATTGTTTTAAATACTTTTGAACTTCGCTGTCTTTCCGTCATGCGCTTATAATCTGTCATATACTGCATCAGCACATCATCGTTCAGATATTTTCCATACCTCTTGACATCCAGACATTCCGGTGGTTCACAGGCGGAGACAAACAGGACGTCCGGCTTTTTCTTAAGCTTTTGCGCCACAAGCCATGCCAGCAGTCCGCCCATACTGTGTCCAAAAAGAGAAAAACATGCCGGGTGAACACTTTCTATCTGTTGAATAACATCATTGACAAGCTCTTCCATGTCCTGCGCCGCAGGTTCCTGATAGCGAAACCCGTGACCGCTGTAATCAATCCCATGAAACCGGAAATGATCCAGCTGCCATTGATTGTAGATCAGTGAACTTCCCCCGGCAAACGGCAGGAGAAATACGGTTTTTTCTGTACTCATAACATGCCTTCTGTCAATTCAGAATGTATTCCTCATTTAATTTTTTCCTGTCGATCTTTCCATTATCGTTATAAGGAAATCTCTGCAGCTGATGATACACGGTAGGAACCATGTATTTTGGGATCACATCCAACAGGTAATCCCTTACTTCCTCTTCGCCTGCATCGCCCTGATAAAACAGAACAATCTGTTTCTTCACAGAATCATATGATGCACACACATTCGTTACCGCTTTATTCCCCATGGCTGCCGCTTCGATCTCACCCAGCTCAATACGATATCCGGAATGTTTGATCTGAAAATCTTTTCTGCCTGCAAACACCAGTTCTCCCCGGTCGTTGTAATAAACAAGATCTCCTGTGAGATACATTTTTTCCTGGTAATGCTTGCAAAGCGGATTGATTATATACTTTTCATCCGTCTTTTCTGCATCATCCCAGTAACCTGCCGACAGGGAACTTCCATAAACACAAAGCTCGCCCTGTACGCCAACCTGCGTTTTTTCTATGTTATTCCCATCCTCATCAAGGACAAGCAGACCTGTATTCTCACAGGCTTTGCCCAGCGGCAGCGTCTCATTGTCCTCAAATTCCCGGTCAACTATGTAATATGTGCAGTTTACCGTTGCCTCCGTCGGGCCATAGACATTTGCAATCGTCTTCAGATTGGGCAGATGTCGTTTCCAGTAATTCAGCTGTTTTACCGGCATCACTTCACCGCCAAACATGATCAGTTCCACTTCACCCAGTTCAACAGAGCTTAAAATGTCAAAATTCGCTACATTGACAAACGCAGAAGGAACCCAGTAAAGGAAGTTGATGTGGCGCTCCTTAATGAACTGCATGGCTCTGGCCGGGAAGGCAAAATACTTTGGCGGAATGATCCCCAATGTTGCCCCTGTTTTCAAAGTTGCATAGATATCCTGCGTCGAAATGTCAAAATAAAACGGGGACTGGCTTCCCATAATCGTTTTGTCAGATATCGGCAATGCGCTGACGGCCCAGTCTATGTAATCAATGACATTGTGATTATTGATGATCACACCCTTGGGGACGCCTGTTGAGCCTGATGTAAAAAACACATAAACTGGATCCACATCAAGGATCGCATTGACCAGCTCCTCAGAATCATGATGTTCGCCTTTTTCTACATCATCAATGTTTATTAATATCACATTCCGGTCCGCTGCAAACTTAAGGAATTTCTCCTTCGTCTGGTCATTCACCAATACTGCCGCAGGATTTAGCGCATCCATAACACTTATCACCTTTTCCGCAGGAAAGCGGATATCTGTTGGCGTGTAGAAATTCCCGCTGTAAAGGATCCCCATAAAAGCCACTATGGAACTGATATCCTTCGGCAAATATACAAGAACAGGGTTTCTCCTCCTGCTGATCTGTCCCTTGATATGCCATGCCAGATCTACAGCCTGCTCTTTCAGTTCGGAAAATGTGATCTCATTTTTCTCATCAAAAAAGGCTGTTTTTCCAGGATATTTTCTTGCACTTTCTTCCAGATAAGATAATACTGTTGTTCTCATGGTCCTTCTCCCTTAAATCGCTCCACCGCTTTTTCTGATCAATGCGACGATCGCATCCGCAGAGCAAAAATTTTCCGGCACAACATCCAACCCGTCTATTTTCACATTGTATTTTTCCTCGATCGCGGACACCAGTGATATGATATCGAAGGAATCCAGAAATCCGTCTTCCACAAAATCCTCGCTCTCCGTAAAATCAAACTCCGGTCTCAATTCTTTTAAAATCTTATAAATCTCTTCCATTTTCATTAAACTCCTTTTTTATTTTTCATTATCATAAGGCAAACGCCGGGCAGCATGTGTTTGTCAGACCAGCGGTCCGCCCATAGTAATCCACCTGACCATTCTGTCCGTCAGGTACATTCCGTCCCACGGGGAATCAAAATTAAGCATTTTGCCACAGGCAGGGAACCTTACAGCCCCTTTCATCGATGCTGCATCCGCGAACTGCAGAGCTTTTTCTCCCTCCGCAGCCAGTCCTATTGTCTGTATATCCTCGCTGACGTACTCTGCCGCATCCATAATATCTCTGACAGGATGGACAAACACGACTCTCGAATAGACTGGCCCGCACAGTTCTTCTTCCGGATCATATATAACCGTCCAGACCGTTTCCGGATCTCCATATACGATCCCCTTGAAATCGTATACGCCCCGCGCAGAATGCACCGCAGAAATCTGTTCGACGGAAGCTGGCATTTTGGGTATCTGGACTGCCGCTTTTTTCATGCCGTCTGCCAGGTAAGCCGCAAACATTTCCGGCGATACTGCTCCTCCTTCTTCCACAAATACATTGTGGGTGGACGAACATCCCTCCTGATCAAACACGCTGGCATCGACCCCGATCCTTCTTCCAAGTTTCCGTGCCTTATGCTCATCCTCTAAGGCTTCCTTTGCCACTACACTAAAGCTGAGTTTAGGTCCCAGAATGATATCTTCACAGTCATATTCAGCTGGATAATTCGCAACTGCCGTCACCGATTCCGCACCACCCCAAGCAATCCGAACAGCCGCCCTTTTTGACATCTGGATACCAAGTTCTTTCTCTGCATGTCCATAATAGACAACTGCGATTGTTTTCAGAAGTTCGTCTCCTGAGATCGTCCAGCCGCCCGGGGTTGTGTATACCTCCCCTTCAAAGGCTCTCAGTAAATATTTAAATACGCCTCCATCTCTAGAGGAAAGTTTCAAAAGGTTTACATTTTTAGTTAAAATGCTCTCGACCAACGCAAACATCCCCAGAACCTGCACATTGCCTGCAAGCCAATGGCAGACCAGTCCACGCGGTATGGCACGTCTATACTGAACACTTCCTTCCGATACGGGAAGAAACGAATCCATATACATTCTGTTTCCGTTCAAGCCTTCCGTCATGATAGATGTCAGATGTTCCGCGCTGCACCAGGACGAGAGAAAACCAAGCCCATTCATCTTCAATCTTCGCCCTGCCTGAGTTTCATCTGTCGTCCATTTTTTCGCAGTCTGGGATATCAGTCCTATCAATGCGTCTACCGGTTGTTTCCTGATCCAATCGTGATTGCTCTCCAGCGCATCCATGATCCGATTTAAGGATTCCATAGGGTTCAAACCTGCCGGCAGGCCTTCACCAGTGAAAAACTCCACTCGATATCTTGAGGGCTGAGTCCCGGCAGCTTCCTCCTGCAACGGGCTATTCCCGCTTTCAAACTTTAACTTTTGCGACAGAATATCCCCGCATCCTCTTATCTCAGCCTTCTTTAGTCTTCCAATGATCCTGAAGCGTGTTCCTCCACGGCCATACCGACATTCTCCGCCGTCAATCACCCCAATATCATCTGTCAGGACAGCATTACCAGGATAAGAATGCGGCACTGGGGAAACAAATTCCAAAACCCCTTGGTGCCCCTCCGGCAAAACCTCCTTCGTCACCGGGTCACGGACTATGACTTCTGAATACAGCGGAGCATGTTTACAGCCACATGGACAGGTAGGGTAATTCAAACCCATCTGCTCTGTAAACCCATAAATATCAATAACATTTTCCGGCTTGATGCCAAAAATCTGAGCTGTCTTCTTATCAAATTCCTCCCTGCTGATTTTCTCACTCTCCAGCTTTTTCCATCCTCCGATATGGATGACTTTGGACCCTTTCGGGAGAGGAAACTGAAGCCCCCTTTCCGTCATGGGCCTGACCACTTCAGAATAGAGCAGATAAGTATATCCAAATACAATGACCGGTTCACTGTTCTTCAGGTTGGACACATACTCTGTAATTGCTTCCACGTCAAAATAGTACAATCCGTTTCTGTCTACTTTGAGATAATATTCCGCTTTCGAAGCAAAATTCAAATATCCGCTGACCGCAGCATACCTTGCCCCTAACAAGTTTCTAAAACCGCTTGCCGGATCCACATCCATGATCAGGAAAGGTTTTCTCTCATTCCCTATAAAATTACCGATAATATGAACCATGGATCTGGCCTGTCTTCTAGACGTTATCTTATCCACCGGTATGCTGCTTGGTATGCCGGATGTAGCTGAGGACTGCAGAGTCAGTCGAATGTTCTCGTTTGGAACTGAATTCAATCCCATCCCCAATTCTTTAAACACACTTACCTGCACAGGCGGAATCTTTGATAAATCCCCGTCAAAGCTTTGTGGATCAAACCCTTTCCGTTCACAGAACTTGCGATACATAGTATTATTCTCATAGTGGTAGCAAAGTTCCTCTTTCAATGCTTCATAAAACAAACTTCCGGGAGCCTTGTCCTTCTTCCCAAAATCATATGGGGCTTTTTTTAATAACTCCTCTGATTTCAAACCATTCATAGATATGCCTCCACTAATTTAACCAGATATTCCTCAGTAATCGGCACCGGGTTTCCTTTCCCGCCTCTGTCATTCACTACGTTTTCGATAAATCTATCTTCAGACTTAAGCCCGTTCAGCACTGTCTTCAATTCGTCTTTTCGATCTGCGATCCCGGCTTTTTGGGACTGATATTCAATGAATTCAGCCAGCCCTGATACGCCTTCTATATTCGATGCCTGACACATGTTTTCATATTTCTCTTTAATCCCCTCAAAACTGCAGTTTAAGCGTATCACCCCAGGTAAAAGCAACGCCACTGCTTCTCCATGAGAAAATCCATATGATGTAAGCTGATGTGCAATAGCATGGGCTGCTCCTACAATGCAGTGGTTCTGTACCAAACCGCCCAGATATCCTGCAAACTGAATTCTTTGAAAATCTCTTTCTTCCGAATTCTTTTTTGAAAATTCCTGAAATAAAATCTGCAGCCCCATTTCCGCATAAATATCCATAAGGCCGTTTTTCATGACAGACACAAAACCTTCCACTATATGCGCCACCGCATCCAACATAGAAGATACTACGACAGATTCCGGAGCATTTTTCACATATCCCGGATCCAGCACTACTACAGAAGGCTGCAGATCATGGGATACGACCATTTCTTTTCTTTCATATTCCCTGTTTATAAAGACTGCCGCTGAGGAGACCTCCGTTCCACTTCCCACTGTTGTTGGAACTGCTATAAATACGGTTTTAAATGTAAGCTGCGAAAGTTTGGTTTCATTCACGTGAAAGTAAGGAAACTCATAATACAGTCTGCAAAGTTTTGCCCCGTCTATGACAGAACCGCCTCCTACTGCTATGATCATGTCCGGCTTGATTTTTTCCAGTTCAGAAATACTTCCCTTCAGGCTTTCCAGATCCGGCTCCCCACTCCAGCTTCTGACAATAAAATGCAATGCCTTCTTTTTAAATACCTTACGCAAAAAATTCTTATCTTCCTCATGCAGAGAGCTGCCGCACAAAACCGCCACTCTGGCACACGGATATACCGCAAGCCCACTGACTGCATTTCGGCCGAATAAAACGACAGGCTGCTGAAGTACATAATCTGAATAAATACTTTGTGGTTTCCACATACCCGGTTCCTCTCACTTCCATAAATTGTACACGCTTCCACACAGCTATACCCTGTATGCTTTCCTGTCAAGCTTTCCGTTAAATGTCTTTGATATCTTATCTGCTGCTACGATTTCCTGGGGGATCTTATATCCCTCCAGTCTATCTGCAAGAAATGTTCTCAATATTTCAGGGTCGAATGTTTTTTCTTTTCCCACAACTACGATCAATTTAAGAAAAGGGATCTCACTGCCATCACGGCACTCCACACAAATGCACTCATCTACCAAACCGCTTAAAAGCGCTGTTTCTTCCACATCTGTAGGTGCGATCTTATATCCGCCGATATTGATGACATCTCCCAGGCGTCCCCTGTAATAAACTCTCCCCTGTTCATCCATATATCCAAGATCATTGGATACGAACCATTCATTTTTCCACACAGAAGAAGTTAGCTCCGGTTCCTGATAATACTCTTTCATATTCATTCTGCTTCTGACGCAGATCTTCCCTTCATTTTCCCCATTAAGTATGATTCTTCCCTCATCGTCCATAATCGCCAATTCAACGCCGACATTAGCTTTCCCCACGCAGTCCTTTCGAATGCCGTCTGTATTGTAATCATATGCGCTGACTCCTGGGGTCTCTGATGCCTCATAGGCATTATATAATCGTGTCTTTGGCAGAAGCTGCGCCAATTTTTCACAATCCCCGGCAGGAAGCGCCGACGAACTTGAATACACAAAATCTATCTGATCCCGGAATTCCGATAATTTGTCACCGGTTCTGAGCAAAAGAATACGAAGGGCCACTGGCGGCAGATACAAGGACGTGACAGCATATTCCCGGATATACCGGAAATACCTGGCCAGATTCCCCATTCCATCCATATATACAACGCAACAGCCATTTGCCAATGACAAATGGGTCCTCCTCAGACCTCCGGCATGGTTTAGCGGTGTCGTAATGAAAAAACGGTTCCCTGGCTTCATCTCGACACATTTACAAATACTGTAGGCATACCAGGAGATGCTCCGGTGGGTCATCAGAACGCCTTTTGATTTTCCGGTGGTTCCTGTAGTAAAGATCATCTCACATGGCATGTCAATATCCGGATACACAATAGGATCCGCTACAGGAGCAGCAGTCTCACTGACAGCCAGCCGTATGGTTTCATAATCAACCCACTGGATTGCGGAGGCGCTCTCCTTTTGCAGACTTATTATCAAAACAGCCCCTATCTCGACTGCTATAGACTGTATCTTCTCAAACGGAGCGCTTCTTTCCAATGGGACAAGTATCGCGCCGGTCAGATGCACCGCATAGAAACAGGCTATGCATATATCCTCATGGAGCGCCTGGACGGCGACACAGTCTCCTTGTCGGATTCCCTGAGCAAGCAGCCATTTGTGAATGGAAAGGATCATATCTTTTAGCGCACAATAAGATGTTTGTTTATCTTTCGCAATAATGGCAACATCGTCTGGTGCTGCCAGCGCATGTTCCAGTATTCTTTGGACCACTGTTTTTTTTGTATCACAGATATTTGAAGCCATCTGTTTCCTCACAAGTTCTCTTTCATTGAAAATCCTGTTTTTTCAAACATTGCATTCTGAATAATGGAAATTATTTCCCGGCTCTTTCCTCGGCTGCCTGGACAATATCCGAAAAATCTTCCAGTTCCATCAGCACGTCCGGCGTAAACTGAATGTTAAACTCTGTCTCTACTGCCGAAAGGATTTTCAGCTGATTTAAGGAATCCCATCCCTGAATATCCCCGATAGCTGTATCGTCGTCTATCTCCTTTTCATCTACATTAAGGATTTCCGCTATAATCTTTCTGATCTTCTCTTTGATACTCATATTTTTTCCTCCATTTTTGATTTATTTAGCTGCCATATAACAGGCAGCGTGTCTTTATGCATCAATGCTTCATATGATACAAAAATGCCCTATCGATATATCAGAACATAATCAATCAACCCATCGTAAGCAAAACCCAGCATCTCGTGTAAATGGTTGCTGGCTGTATTCCTGTTGTCCGTCCAGGACGTATAGTTGCGGCAATCCGGAAAGTGACTCAGCGCATACTGCCAGATATAATAACCGATCCCGCTGTTTCTGTGCTTGGGAATCACGGCAAGTTCATAGCAGTATATCCCGTTGCGGCCAACCTTCTGCATACATTCAACCGCAGCAACATGCCCTTTTATCAGAGCACAGAAAACCAAACCTTCCCTGATCAGTTCCCGCAAAAAATCCTTGGTGGGAAGCTGCGAATAATAAGGATCAAATGTGTCATACAAAATTTTATAAATCTCTTCTGCATCTTCCAAACCGGCCTTCCGGAAATTGTCAGACTCACGCATAAACTGCAGTTTGGTTTCCGGCAGAAAATTTATATGACTCGTCCGCCAGCGGCTCATATGGACGTATGTCTCAAAACCAATATCACAAAGAGCTTGCTCCAGCTGGTCCAAGTGCGATTGCTTTCCGATACAATCCGCCACTATGGGATCTTCGGGGTGCTGAGGAAGCAATTCCCTTAATGACGCCCCATCTCTGTTTGAGGCGAGATGAAAATGTATCCGATTGATTCCATTATCACGGCAAAGTAAAGCAATTGCCTTCTCGTTATAGACAAGCTTTGAGTCCGGCTCCAGCGAAAACTTTTCCAGGTCCGCCAACGATAAAAAATTGTTAGACAGCATTTCCCTGTTGTTTTTCAAGCGGTCAATCTGTCCCATTAGTTCATTTACCGAAAACATTCCTTATACCTCCATTGGATTGCCTTTCCTTACAGATTGCTTACTATCATTTCGCAATTTTCAAAACCCCCAAATTCCAGCACCATTCCTCCCCATGCCAATCCTGAACCAAACGCTGCCAGGCAGCATTTGTACTTACTGGATGTAAGTTCTTTTTTCAGATCCGTAACGGCCACCATAGGGATGGATGCGCCGCTGGGATTGCCATAGTTCTCAACTAAATCCATGGGAATCTTATCCAGTGGAATCCCGGCTTTTTCCGCCAGCTTTTTTAACATAAATTTATTCGGCTGATGAAATAAAAAATAATCAACCGTATCTATTGTCTCTCCTGCCACAGCAAGCAGACGATCTATCAACGGCGGCACTTCCCATTGTACGAAATTGAATACGCCGGCCCCATCCATGTGCATGTGATCCAACGCCCTGAGATTTCCATCGCCCTGATCCGTCATTCTTGCCGTCTCAGGGGTGCTTGGCATACGGAACCCACCGGCAGGTATTATTAACGACTCCCCACGGCTCCCGTCCATGTGCATTTCATAATAGATATCGCCTGCTTGACTGTCATTTTCAATGATTGTGATGGTTGTGGCATCGCCAGCTAAAGGGAAATCATTTCTGTCCCGCCTGGAAACCTTATGGCTTAACACATCTCCGTTGATCAGCACAATTTTTTTATCTTTCATATGCTCCAGCAACAAAAAAGACTCCATAAGGCCGATCAGGAAACCACAGCATCCCTGTGCAATATCAAGGCACAGTACATCATCTGCCAGTTCAAATTTGCCCTGAATAATTGTGCTGATGTGCGGCACATAGTAATCCGGACAGAGTGTAACCACAAGCACTGCTCCAATTTCTTCCTTACGGATCCATCCTTTTTCAAGAATATATTCCATACCATATGCGGCAAAATCAGAGACCGTTGATGTGTCTTTAGACAGCCTGTGTTTGTTGTAGCCCATCACTTTTTTCAAGCGCATGGTTTGCTTCTCCGGAAAGTTGTAATTTCCGACTTCGTCATCAAAATAACACTCCGTTTCCGGCAGCACAGCCAGTATTCCGCTTATTTTTTTTCCTTTAAATACAATGTCCATCTTTTCAGTTTCCTTACATGCTTCGTTCAGCAGTGCGTTACCCGTTCCCCGTTTTTGCCAAAACCATATTTATGTATTAGATCAGATTCTGTATATTCTCCATCAACAAAGTAATATGGATCTTGCATAATTCTGGAAGAAATCTGTTCATAAGCATCTTTTTCCGACAGACAGGATACATAACTATTACCCAGCTTCTGTTTTTTTACTTTTCCCATCCGGATCAATTCTTCTTCAAAAAAATCATAATTTTCCGGAATCTTTACACCATAACAATGCGTATGAATGTACTGGGTCCGTTCTTCTGAATTGCCCTCATAATCTATAACTGTGCCGGTAAATTTCTGATCATATCGATACGGAACATCCAACATCTTTTCAACATAATGAACATAAGTAAAACATTCCCCTTGTCTTGCTCCCAGAAATAAAAACTTTACTCCGTCCATACTGTGAAGGATATCAAGACCACTTCCTTTTCCTAAAGAATGATTGGAAATATTGCTGAATTTATCCTTTAATGCTTCCGGAACAGAAAAGGAAAGCAAAGGATCCAATGTCCGATATCTTCCGTCTTGCTTCCGAATATATTCAGAAAGAGCTCCCATGCTGGTCTTGCTTTTTCTGACATCATATGTTTCATGATTGCAGAAACTGTATGTAAACGTCGGAACGATAATTTGGACGCCAAGTTCCATTAACACAGCATACAGCGTTTCCATATATTCTTTTCTGTTAAAGCCTTTCGGAACTCTGCCAAAAACAACATCCGAATGAATAAACAATGTTTCACAATCATCTGCTCCTATCGATATAAGTGCATTTAACACATCATCAGCATTATATGATCTGCCATCATCGTCAATAAACAAAGTATTCACATCATTTCTCCCTGTCTACCGTAAAAATCACTTATTAAAATTTTTCTCAAAAATTCACATAACCGCCATCCGCATAGATTTCTCTCCCGGTAATCATCCTTGAAGCGTCAGAAAGCAAAAACAAGATAATATCTGCTATATCCTCTGGTTCTTCCATGCCAAGCACTGCCCTTTTCAATATCGTGTTGATTTCATTTTCAGTCTTATTTTCCAATGCCATCCTTGCCATTTGAGTGTTTACGTTCCCGGGCATTATGGTATTGATGCGTATATTCTTTTCGGCAAGCTCCAGCGCCATAGAAGTTGCCATCGCATTCATTGCCGCCTTAGTTGCCACATATATCCCCTGACACTTTTGAGGATATCGGACAGATATTGATGAAATACCAACAACGCTTGCTTTATCATGATATTTCTTTTTTGACAATAAACTAACCATCTCCAAAAAGGAGTACAGATTAATCGTCATGCTTCCATCCATATTTGCCTTATTGAGCAATGCTACCGGCAGAATTCTAGTAATTCCGGCGCAATGAACCAATCCATCAATTTTATGACCGTCACTGATGATGTCATCAAAAATCTCCTTATATCCACCAGATTCACTCAGATCCTTAACATAAAATCTGTGACCGTTTCCAGACAGGCATGGCATTACTTCGTCAGCCTGTTCGTTATTCAATACAAGAAGACATACTTCAGCGCCCTGTTCAGAAAGCCTTACGGCGGTTGCTTTGCCTATGCCTGAGCCCGCGCCTGTGACTACAAATCTTTTTCCACTGAAATCATATGGGTTCCACATTTTTCTATATCCTGTCATGTTTTATTTCTGTTTTTCTTTTTTCTCGATATACTTTTGTTCTACTCCATCATTTCAAGTATATCAGCTACAGTTTTTGCTTCTTTTAAATTACCGCCTGATACAACTTTATGAAACTGTTCGTCCATCATGGCAATGATGGACAAAGCCGTGACAGAATCCCATTCTTCATAATCCGCGAGATTGTCCTCAGGTTTCAATGTACCTTCCTCAAGATCCATGCATTCTTCGATTAAAATAAGTTTTTCCTTTGTGCTCATGCTAATACCTCCTTTTTCATTGTGATATTGCAACATTATATGTAACTTATCTGATAAGTCTGACAACGTCTGAAATGGTTTTCGCACCCTTTAAGTCTTTTCCAGTCAATGACTTATGAAACTGTTCATCAACAGCCGCAATGACCGAAAGGGCTGTAAGGGAATCCCATTCTTCATAGTCCGACAGACTATCTTCAAGTCCCAAAGTACCCTCTTCCACATCCATACAATTTTCAATAAGTGAAATAATCTCACCAACATCCATCCATCTATCTCCCCCTCTCATTAAAATTTTCTGAATCTTCTATATCTGTTTTCCAGCATTATGTCTTTGCTTTGTTTGTTCATTTTTATAAGAAATTTAATAATTTCTTGTTTCATATATTTGGAAATCTCACTGATATTTTCTTTGCTTGCCCCTCCAAACTCCGGAATTATCTTATCGATGATTCCAAGATCACGGAGTTCTTTTGATGTCATCTTCATTTTTTCTGCCGCCTCAGACGCTCGGCTTGAATCTTTCCAGAGAATAGAGGCATACCCCTCGGGAGATAGAATAGAATATGTGGCATTTTCAAGCATCCATACTTCATCTCCTACAGCCGTCGCTAGCGCGCCGCCACTTCCTCCTTCTCCGATTATGATGACAAGAATCGGAACTTTTAATGAAGACAACTCATACAGGTTTTGCGAAATAGCCCAGCCCTGACCACGTTCCTCCGCGCCTACGCCGGGATAGGCTCCCTGTGTATTTACAAACGATACAATGGGCCGGTTGAACTTTTCCGCCTGTTTCATCAGCCGAAGAGCTTTACGATATCCTTCCGGCATGGGCATGCCGAAATTTCTCGCAAGGTTTTCCTGAATATTTTTTCCCCTATAGTCGGCAACTACTGTAATTGGCTGTCCATTTAACATCGCAATACCGCCTATGATCGCCCCATCTTCTCCATATAGCCTGTCGCCCTTCAATTCTACAAACACATCAAAAATATTTTTTATATATTCAACAGACGCCGGTCGGTTTGGTCCCCGATTTTCTTTCACTTTCTCCCACACCGATTTTGAGGAAGTGATAGAACTCTGTATATATTCTGCTGCAAAAGGAAGAAATCTTATTTTTTTCTCTGTTGTAAAATTTATATTTTCAGTTCTGTTTTTGTTTGTAACGACAAGAAACTGTATCATCTGACGTATTCGTTTTCTTTGAACAATGCCATCTATCATTCCATGTTCCTGGAGAAATTCCGACGTCTGAAATCCCTTCGGCAATTCTTCCTGAATTGTCTGTTTTATAACTCTCTTTCCAGCAAATCCTACCGTAGCACTTGGTTCTGCCATTATTACGTCGCCCAGAGACGCAAAGCTTGCTGTTACCCCACCGGTAGTGGGATCCGTCATTATAGAACAATAAAACAATCCTGCATCGGAATGTTTTTTTATTGCCGCTGACGTTTTTTCCATCTGCATAAGGGAAATCATGCCTTCCTGCATCCTTGCTCCTCCAGAACAACAGAAAATAAACACAGGAAGCTTTTCCTTCTCAGCCCTTTCAAAAAGAACCGTTACTTTCTCGCCGACAACATGCCCCATACTTGCCATTATGAAATTACTGTCACATACGCCGATTGCTGTCTCTAAACCCAGGACTCTAGCTTTTCCTATTATAATTGCCTCTTTCAGTCCAGTTTTTTTCTTTGCGTTCTGCAGGGTTTCCACATATGCAACATCATTCAGATAATTTTCTGTTTCCAAATCAGGTTCCCATTCTTCAAAAGATCCCCTGTCTACTGTCATGGCAATTCTATCCATTGCGGGAATCCTGAAATGAAAACCACAGGAATCGCATATGTATTTTTTCTTTTTCAAAGAAGCATGGTCAAATTCTTTTCCGCATCTTTTGCAGTATATAGCATTCTCATACATCCAAAATTTCCTCAGACATGTTTAATCAAATTATAAGTCAGTCTTTTTATTTTCATTCCAAACATCATATGCAGCTTTAGCATCTGAAAATTATTTGAAGATACACCGGAGAATATTTTTCTTCCGCCCAGATTAAACACCGCATTTAATGAGGCATAAACATTGGCAAAACCTAATCCGCTATTCAAATAATCAGTAAAAAGTCCGCCCAGAAAACCGTCGTAATATCTTCCCTTATCTATAACAATATTAAAACCAACATCTTCCCCGCTGTATTCTGTAATAATCAGTTTTGCTTTATCAGAGGCAAGAACATCCTGCGTCCAAAATGCATACCTTTGTCCTGCTATTTTTTGTGAAAAAAATGGATCTAACGCAACTTTATCCGTTGAAAAGATGTTTCCTGCCCGTATTTCATCAATGACCCGTTCTGCTTCCTTTTCATCTCCAATATGATAGCCCGTTCTTTCTATCAAATTTGCACAAATAGCCGGAGGATTCGGTTTTTCAGACAATTCAATCTCTGTCTGAAAGTTCATCTCTATGAATTGAAAACCTTCTTTCTGTAAAGCAAGGAGCACATCAGCCCTCCCTGCTAATACTTTAGCAACAAAATACTTTTCATTTCGAGCGTGTATCGTGTCAAGTACCGCTTCTACGGAGTCATTTTTACCTATTTCAATCTCGAAGCATTCAACGCCTACATTTCGCTTTTCCCAGGTGGCTTCCACTGTTCTCATTTATAATCACCTCTATTGCGGTATACATTTTG
Organism: uncultured Lachnospiraceae bacterium; assembly: GCA_947623905.1. GTDB lineage: Bacteria > Bacillota > Clostridia > Lachnospirales > Lachnospiraceae > CANQHX01. The sequence goes on along the minus strand of CANQHX010000003.1, from coordinate 7,730 downwards.
ATGAAATAAGACCGTCTGTATCGTTTTAAAAAAAATCCGAACATCTAGCCCAAAACTTATGTTATCTACATAGTAGATATCATTTTTTATTCGCTGCTCCACACTGTCAGAATTCCTGAAATACGCCTGGCTGTATCCTGTAATACCAGGTCTAACTGTCAACTTCTTTTTTCTTGCACTGGTCATTTCACCGTCAGTCAGGTCTGGTCTCGGCCCAATGAAGGCCATATCCCCTTTGATTATATTTAAAAGCTGCGGTGTTTCGTCAAGGCTTGTCTTACGTAATATCTTTCCAACCTTTGTCACTCTTGGATCATCTTCCGAATTAAATGTAGTTCCGTCTGCATTCCTTATGTCTGGCGAATTTACCTTCATAGATCGAAATTTGAACATCTTGTAGATTTTTCCATTCTGGCCCATGCGCGGAGCATTGTAAAACACCGGCCCTTTATCTTCGATTATTATGATCGGAGCAACTACGATAAAAATAACCGCGAAAACCGGAAGCCCCAACAATGCGAAAAGTACTCCAAGAATCCGTTTTATATACTTTCTGTACACCCTACACTTTCCTCTCCTTAATTACCGCTCTCAAAGTCTCGCACACGTAGTCCACGTCTTCATCGGATAAAAGCGTATGCAACGGCAAAGTAACCAGATTTTTAAAATAATCGTATGAATTAGAAAAGGCCTTAATATCCCAGCCCAATATCTTATATGACGTCATCATCGGCAACGGCTTATAGTGAACGTTGGTTGCAACTCCTTGTTCTGCCAGATTTTTTATGATCTCATCTCTCTGTCTTTCACAGATTCCTGGGATCCGTACCAGATATAGATGCCTCGAGCTGTACATATTATCTGTATGGTGTGCCAGATGGCTGATTCCATTTTCATCACACACTGCGTCATATCGTTTTATGATCTCACTACGCCTATCAAGAAGTCCTTTGTACCTGTCCAACTGTCGTAAACCTATAGCCGCCATGATATCGGTCATATTGCATTTGTACCACGGCCCGACGATATCATATTCCCATGCCCCGATCTTTGTCTTCGCAAGCGCGTCTTTACTTTGTCCATGGAGACTTAACAGTTGATACATATGATAAATCTCCGCATCATTTATCCCGTCTATGGGCAGCCAAGTGGCCGCCCCGCCTTCTGCCGTCGTGAAATTCTTTACGGCATGGAAACTAAAACTTGAAAAATCCGCTATAGCTCCGCAGTATTTCCATTCTCCATTTATGATCCGACTTGCTCCAAGGCTATGGGCGCAATCAGCTACTACCGCAACCCTTCCGAGCGACTTCTGGATTCGGGACGACAGATCCGCCAACGGAGTTTTATGATCATTCACCGGTGTAAATAGCTGTTTCTTTCTGTCTATAATTTCAAAAATCCTGTCATAATCACAAACAATCCCTCCAAGATCAACTGGAACAATGGCTTTTGTCTTTTCAGTGATTGCTGCCTCCACTGCATCATAATCCATCTCCGGTATGTAGGTGGCGGGATCGCCGTCTTTCTGGATATCCACAAACACAACTCTTGCACCACAATGGAGTGCTGCTGCCGCCGTTGCAGTGTATGTATAGGCAGGAACGATGACCTCGTCTCCCGGCCCTATGCCGAGAATCCGTAAATTAAGTTCTTCCGCTGCCGTGGCAGAATTCAGACATACGACCCTGTTGCTGTATCTTTCAATATTTTCTGCCGTATTGCAGTCGATATCCGTCCGTCCTGTACCAATGTAAGCCGCCAGCCTTCTCTCCAACAGTTTCGTTCGGGGCCCGGTGGTGATCCAGCCAGAACGCAGCGCCTTCACTACTTCTTCTATTTCTAATTCACTGATATCCGGGGGACTAAACGGTATATTCCTCTTTTCCATGTTTTCATGCCTCACTACACATTCAAATGTCTCATCCCACGCTCGTCGCTGCCGCCTCATTTAACAGCTCCCGGTATACCGCTTCCTGCTGTTCCTTTTCCTCCACCGGCGGATGATACGTGGGCACCAGTTCAAAGATCAGCTCCCGGATGTCCGCGTCGTTGTTGTAGCTGGCCTCCGCCAGCTCCTCCAGACGCCCCAGGAACTTCTCCATGTCAAACGCGATGGGCTTCCCGATGTAGATCAGCCTGTTGGGCGTCGTCTTCATCCCTTCCTCCGCCATCAGCTTCTCCTCATACAGCTTCTCCCCGGGACGGAGCCCTGTATACACCACCGGGATGTCCACGTCCGGCTTGTACCCCGACAGCTTGATCAGGTTCCGCGCCAGCGTGTCGATCTTCACCGGCTCTCCCATGTCCAGCACAAAGATCTCCCCGCCTCTGGCGTACACCCCTGCCTGCAGCACAAGCCCTACCGCCTCCGGTATGGTCATGAAGTACCGGATGATGTCCGGGTGGGTCACCGTAACGGCCCTCCGCTCCTGTATCTGCTTCTTGAACAGCGGGATCACCGATCCGTTGGATCCCAGCACGTTCCCGAACCGCACCGCCACGAACTCTGTCCGCCTGCTGGTCGTCTGCATGTTTTCGGTTTCCTTTATATCCTTGGCCGCATCCCCCACAGGGAGACCTGCGGACACAGCTGTTTCTCCTGACCGCAATGCAGGATGCGGATTGTCTATATTGTCCACGTTGTGACCGTTGAGGACGGGAAGAAGGCTGTCCTTCCCCTCCCTGCTCACCATGTCCAGTGTCTGAATCACCATCTCGCACAGCCGCTTGCTCGCTCCCATCACGTTGGTCGGGTTCACCGCCTTGTCCGTGCTGATCAGCACAAAACGCCCGCACCCGTACTTCAATGCCGCGCACGCCGTCTTATACGTCCCGATCACATTGTTCTTGATCGCCTCGCACGGACTCGCCTCCATCAGCGGCACATGCTTGTGCGCCGCCGCGTGGTACACCACATCCGGCCGGTACGTATCGAACACCTGCTCGATCCTCCGGCTGTCCCGCACCGACCCGATCAGCACCGTCATGCACAGCCGCGGGTACGACGCCTTCAGCTCCTGCTCGATCTCATAGGCGTTGTTCTCATATACATCAAATATCACCAGGTGTCCAGGCTCGTGGGCCGCTATCTGCCTGCACAGCTCGCTCCCGATGGAGCCGCCCCCTCCTGTCACCAGGATCGTCTTCCCTTTCAGGTAGTCAAAGATCTCCTTCAGGTCCACCTTTATGGGGTCCCGCCCGAGAAGGTCCTCCACCGCCACATCCTTCATGCTGCTTAAGGACGCCTCCCCGTTCACCAGCTGGTAGATCCCCGGCAGCATCTTCAGCTTGCACCCCGTCTCCTTGCAGATGTTCAGGATGTCACGCTTGCTCTCCGCGCCGGCCGTGGGCATGGCCAGGAAGATCTCGTCGATGTGGTACTTCTCCGCGCTCACCAGGATGTCGTCACGCCCTCCCACGATGGGCACCCCTTCCATGTACCTCCCGTGCTTGTTGGAGTTATCGTCTATGATGCAGCAGGGCCTTAAGTGGGTCTCCTTGGCGCTGTTCAGTTCCTTTAAGATGGCCTGCCCGGCCGCCCCGGCCCCTATGACCATCACGTTGCCCGTGTATCCGTCCTCCCCGTTCTTCGCCCTCCGGCCCTTCTCCATCAGCACGAACCGGTAGGAGAAACGGATCAGCAGCGTAAAGAAGAACTGCAGGCCGATCCCCATCATGTAGTAGGAGATGGGCATCCGTATGACAAATGCCGTGATCCCCACGGTATGGACCAGGCCCGTGATGATGTTTGCCAGGGTCACCCGCACCAGCTCCGAATAGCTGGCGAACCGCCAGATGCTGTTGTACAGCCGCAGCCGCCAGAACACGAAGATGCAGAAGACGGAATAGAAGGGGGCGAACACCAGGAACGACCGCAGGTAGTCCGCGGATATCTGGGAATACTTACAGTCGAACCGTATCCACAGGGCGAGGAAGTATGAGAGGTTCACTGCCATAAGGTCATATACCGCCAGGTAGAGGGCGATCACCTTCCAGTGTTCCAGCTTTTTTTTATGTATTTCCTTCTTTTTCTCTGACATAAATGTATCCCTCGTTCTTCTATCATTCGATATTCAAAAGATCAGGGCTCCTCATTGCGGTCTGATCGTTTGCTGATCTGCGCCAGTGCCATGACCATGACCCCCAGAATGATCCCTATCAGAAGACCGAGAACTAATCCCAAAACAAACACTGTCTTCACCTCTGTACCTTTGTGTTGTGTCCGAATTTTTATTTATATTTATAACTTATCTAAATATTCTTTTTTATTACCTGACACGAAGGCCAGGTAATAAAAAAGATATTCATGCAATTCACTTATTTATGTACGAAACAGCAGAATGATCTGCTTTCCGGATTTCTTTTACTTGAACTGCCGCAGAGCGTTCAGATATCCATCCGCTCCAGGAGTTCCCTGCTCTCCCTCCACGCCGCGGGGTTGCCCGTCAGCACGGAACAGGGCTTGTCCAGCGTCACCGGATCGCCGTTTATCTGGGTCACTATCCCTCCCGCTTCCTGAAGGATCAGGCTGGCGGCGGCAAAATCCCATGGCTGCAGCCGGAGTTCTATGTAGATGCCGCTTCTTCCGGCAGCCGTGCCGCACATGTCCAGTCCGGCGGAGCCGCCGTCCCGGATGGCCTGGCTGTGGAGGTACAGCTCCTTCACATAGGCAAAGAGCCGGTCCGTATCGTCACTGTTGTACCTTGCGCATCCAAACGCTACTATTGTATCTTCTAAATGCGCTTCTGTCAAATATAATTTTTGGGAATTTAAATACGCGCCTTCTCCTGCCCGGGCCGTGTACATTTCCTCCAGATAAGGATTGTATACGGCGCCCCAGTGCATCCTGCCGTGGCGGGCCAGGCCTACGCACACGCAGCTGTACCGGTAATCATGGACAAAATTTGTGGTGCCGTCCAGGGGATCGATGATAAAGCAGTATCCGTCGCCAAGGGGATCCTGCATGTGGTCCTCCTCCGCCAGGAAATGGCTGTCGGGCAGGATCTCTCTCAGCTCCCGTATGAGCTGCTCCTGGATCTGCCGGTCATAGTCCGTCACAAAATTGGCCGGACCTTCTTTCATGTATGTGGTATCCGCCGTGGCGTGGGCATCCTTTAGTATGGCGCCTGCCCTGCGCACAGCGTCCTCCAGGCGCTTGTATAATGTCTCTGTCATCCTGTCACGACGCCCCTTCGTTTGTCAGCACTACTTTTACGGTCTTCAGCAGGATCTTGATATCCATGGAGAAGCTCCATTCCGCTATGTACTGGGTGTCCAGCGCCACCACATCCTCGAAATCGGTGATGTTGCTCCTGCCGCTCACCTGCCACAGGCCGGTAATGCCCGGCTTGAACGCCAGGCGCTTGCGGTGATGGGCCTCGTATTTCTCCCACTCGTCCACAGTAGGCGGACGGGTGCCTACCAGGCTCATATCGCCCTTCAGCACATTGAAAAACTGGGGAAACTCGTCCAGCGACGTCTTCCGGATAAAATGCCCCACGCCCTTGATGATGCGGGGGTCATCCTTCATCTTGAACATCATGCCGTCTTTTACGTCATTTTGTTCCATCAGCTCTTTTTTCCGCTCCTCGGCGTCCAGATACATGCTGCGGAACTTGTACAGCTTAAACCGCTTGCCGTTTCTGCCTACCCGTATCTGGGAGAAAAAGATAGGCCCCGGCGACTTGATGTATATGGCCGGACCGATAAACAGGATCAGAAGGAGCGTCACAAAACAGCCCACCAGGCCGCCCAGGATGTCGAGGGCTCTTTTCGCGAACAGCTGACGGGTGTTTACGATATTGATGCTGGACGTGAGTACCGTATATCCGGCGATCCGCTCCACCACCTGCTGCTGGCTGTACATATTGGCTGTCTTGTCGATCTTCTCATGAACCGTCAGACCCATATCCATACAGGTCGTCATGATCGTCTGGTAGGTCTCTCCGTAGACACCGTCCTTGGGAAGGTCCAGAAATACTTCGTCAATATAGTTGCGGCACAGATATTCCAGCACGCTGTCCCGGTCGGCCACCACGGGGATCCGGTCCACCCGGTCCGTCACCATGCTGTTCCAGTCGGCCAGCACGATACCCGCTATGCGGAACCGCTCATAGTTGTTCACCTTCAGCGTGCTCAGCACGTCCTGCGCCATGTCGCTTGTGGTCACCACCAGTATGGACCGCACGCCCACGTTCATCCGCTTCAGGATCTGCTTCCACAGCAGGCGCGCGCAAAAACTCAAAGGACAGAATACGACTCCTGTGATGATCGTGACCATCCTGGACTGGACACTGCCCTGATGAAGCATATAAAACAGAAAAACAGTGCCGAGCACGACAGTTACGATAAACTTAATTACAGATACCAGTTCCTTGTAAGGTCCGCGCTTCAGGATCCCCTTGTAGGTATCCTCGAAAAATACCACTACAAAACTCACCAGAAGCATGATCACCGCCGTGGTGCTCCAGGAAGGATTTACAGACGAAATATTCCCGTGGCGGATCATATATGCGATGATCAGCGCGATCTGCAGACACAAGATATCCACCAGCATAAAATCCAGATGCTTTAACCATCCTTTGGCCGTCTTCTTGTACATCTATATCAAACTCCCGCGTATTACAGATCTATCGTATCTTTGCCGGCATACTTTCGGCCATGCCGGGCAAAGGGATCAATCTTCCTCTCTCATTCTGTGTACCTGCAGGATGCACATGAGCGCTACCCCTGTACATACCCCTGCAAGATAACCGGCGCCGATGAGCAGACATGTGATCATATTTCCACCTCCGTTTTTTATAGTATTCCACAAATGGAATACGGTTAAACGGAATTGTGTCTCTCTCCGACGCAGAACACTACATCTAGTATACTTTCTTTTATTCCCGAATGCAAGCCCAATATATGTCTTTTCCTCTGGATTCCTTAGGAAAATCAATGCCACACGTTGCTGCGCTCCTCATCCCGGCGCTCCCGCTCCATAAGATCCCGGAGCGCGTCCCGGGCGGACTTGTGTTCAAACAGCACGCTGCACACCTCGTCGATGATGGGCACCTGGACGCCGTACCGCTCTGCCAGTCCTTTGGCGGCCCGGGCACTGTACACCCCTTCTACCACCATTTTGACTTCTTCCATGGCGTCCTCCATGGACATGCCCTGTCCGATGAGAATGCCGGCCCTGCGGTTGCGGCTGTGCATGCTGCTGCAGGTGACGATCAGGTCGCCCACGCCGGACAGTCCCTGGAACGTCTCTTTTTTGCCTCCTGCCGCTACGCCCAGACGGGTCAGCTCGTATATGCCTCTTGTGATCAGCGCGGCTTTCGTATTGTCGCCGCAGCCCATGCCGTCCGCGATGCCGGCGGCCAGGGCGAATACATTTTTAATGGCGCCGCCCAGCTCGATGCCCAGCATGTCGGGGCTGGTATACACGCGGAACACGGGATTCATGAACACGTCCTGTATATATTGGGCCGTCTCCTTATCTCTCGCGCCTGCTACCACACTGGTGGGCAGCTTCCGTCCCACTTCCTCCGCGTGGCTGGGTCCCGACAGCACCGCAGCGTTGACCCCGGGGATCTCCTCCTCCATGATCTGGGTCATGGTCATGAGAGTGTCCTCCTCGATGCCTTTGGCGGCGTCCACGATGATCTGCCCCCGGGGCACCATGTCCGCCAGCAGGCGGCTTGTGGCGCGCACGTGGACCGACGGAGCCACCATCACCAGCA
>CANQHX010000002.1 GCA_947623905.1 uncultured Lachnospiraceae bacterium | reverse complement strand
CCCGCTGACGGCATACGGGCGGCTGCACAGTAAGTGGAAGGGCCTTGGCGTTATCGCCTGTCTGGTGCCCATGATCATTTTTCCCTACTACTGTGTCATCGGCGGCTGGGTAGTGAAATTCCTTGTGCTGTATCTGACCGGCGGCGGAGCGGACGCCGCCGGGGACGGCTATTTTACCTCTTTTATCACCGGTCAGTGGGAGCCGCTGATCATGCTGCTGGTGTTTCTGGCAGCTGTGACCTTTGTGGTGCTCCGCGGGGTCAATAAAGGCATCGAATCCTTTTCCAGGATCCTTATGCCGGCCCTTGTGGTGCTGGTGGTGATCATCGCCGTATTTTCCATTACCATCAGCCACACCGATGAGAGCGGTGTGACCCGCACGGGCCTTCAGGGTCTTGGGGTGTATGTGATCCCGAGACTGGAAGGCATGACGGTGCCGCGGTTTTTTGCCGTGCTTACCGACGCTATGGGACAGCTGTTCTTCAGCCTCAGCGTGGCCATGGGCATTATGATCGCGTATGGCTCTTATGTCCATGATGACGCCAATCTGAAGACGTCGGTCAACCAGATTGAGATCTTTGATACGGCTATCGCGTTTCTGGCAGGCGTTATGATCATTCCTGCCGTGTATGTGTTCGCGGGGACAGAGGGGATGGAAGCATCCGGTCCGGGGCTTATGTTTGTCACGCTGCCCAAGGTGTTTGAGGCAATGGGCGGCGCGGGCCATGTAGTGGCCGTTATCTTTTTTGCCATGGTGCTGTTTGCGGCGCTCACAAGCGCTATTTCCATTATGGAGGCGGTAGTATCCAGCCTTATGGATCATTTCCGTTTTTCCAGAAAGAAAGCGGTGGGCGTAGAGGCGGTCATCGGCCTTGTGGCCGGCGTGGTAGTCTGTCTCGGCTACAATGTGCTGTATTTCGAAGCGCCTCTGCCCAACGGTTCTGTGGGCCAGGTGCTGGACATCATGGATTTTGCCAGCAACAATATCCTCATGCCGCTGGTAGCCATCGGCACCTGTATCCTCATCGGCTGGGTGGTGAAGCCTGTAACGGTCATAGAGGAGGTGGAGAAGAACGGAGAGAAGATGGGCCGCAAGACACTGTATGTGGTCATGATAAAGTATATCGCGCCCATTATGCTTGCGGTGCTGTTTTTGAAGTCGCTGGGAGTGTTTTAGAGATGGAAAAGTCCTGCGGATATGCCGATTTTTCCATCCGGTATTTGTGACGCTTTGAAGGAAATATGGATCAGAACGGAGGCAGGTATGGAAACGTATTTCGGGGAAGCAACGCCCAAACTGGGGTTCGGCCTTATGCGGCTGCCCAAGAAAAACGGAAAGATCGACATTGAGCAGACGAAAAAGATGGTAGACATGTTTATGGATGCCGGACAGACTTATTTTGACACCGCTTATGTGTATGACGGAGGGGATTCGGAAAAGGCCGCGAAGGCGGCTCTTGTGGACCGGTATCCCCGGGAGAGCTATACGCTGGCTACCAAGCTGTGCGCGTGGATGGGCGCCAGCAGTGAGAAGACTGCCAAACAGCAGTTTTATACGAGTCTGGAGCGCACCGGCGCGGGATATTTTGATTATTATCTTCTCCACGCCCTGCAGGACGGCAATTACAAGATGTATGACAAATATCACATCTGGGAGTTTGTAAAGGAGCAGAAACAAAAGGGCCTTATCCGGCACTGGGGATTTTCCTTCCACGGGTCTCCCGGTCTGCTGGACCAACTGCTGACGGAGCATCCCGACGCGGAATTTGTCCAGCTGCAGCTCAACTATGCCGACTGGGAAAATGAGAAGGTGGCGGCCAGAGCCAATTATGAGATCGCCAGGAAGCACGGCAGGTCCATCGTGGTCATGGAGCCTGTAAAGGGCGGTTCCCTGGCGGATCCTCCCACGGATGTGCAGAAGATCTTCCGGGAGGCGGCGCCAGACGCTTCCTTTGCTTCCTGGGCCATCCGTTTCGCCGCGTCTTTGGAAGGCATCATCACTGTGCTTTCCGGCATGTCCGATACGGCCCAGATGGAGGATAATCTGTCCTACATGAGGGATTTCAGACCGCTGGACAGCGCGGAGCGGGATGTGATCCGGAAGGCGCAGGAGATCATGACCGGCAGCAGGGCCATCCCCTGTACTGCCTGCCACTACTGTACCGCCGGGTGTCCCATGAACATTCCCATCCCGGAGATCTTCGGGGCGAGGAACAAGCAGCTGCTCTGGGGCCGGCTGGAGGAAGGCCGAGAGGATTATGAAGCGGCTGTGGAAAAGTGCGGCGCGGCTTCCGACTGCATCGTCTGCGGTCAGTGTGAGCGGGCGTGCCCTCAGCAGATCAATGTGACAGAGCGGCTGCAGGAGTGCGCCGGTGTGTTTGGCCGCTGATCGGTAAAAACAGATCGTTTTTCGGTAAAAGAATGGAGGCGCCTGTGGCGCTTTCCCGCAAAACCGTCAGGTTTTGGGAGAAAGCGCCACAGGCGCCTCCGCTTTCTTGAACAGAAATGTTATTGTCCTGTGTACATGTTGTACAGTTCATCATCATCCACCGCGGCGCGGATCTCTTCGTACAGGTCCGCGGAAGCGTCCCGCATCTGGGCGCGCAGTTCATCGGACAGCTCCACGATCTGGGCGCCGCCCTCTTTGCAGATGCTGATCCGGTCATTGGCCCGGGACAGCGCCTGCTGGCGGGCGTATTCCGTGGCGGTCTGCGCGGCCTTATGGACGATGTCCTGCTGGTCCGCGGGAAGATCTTCCAGAAATTCCTGGTTGGTGATGAGGCTCAGCAGGTGAGGCAGGTGGTTGGTCTGCACGATGTAATCCTGCTGCTCGTAAAATTTATTGGAAACGATCACCTCGTAGGGATTTTCCTGGGCGTCGATGGTATTTTGCTGGAGGCCGATGTACACCTCGGAAAATGCCATGGGGGTGGGGTTTGCGCCGATGGAAGACCAGAATTTCATATGGTAGGGGTTTTCCATGGTGCGGATCTTGATGCCGGAAAAATCCTTCAAGTCGGAGATGTTCACGTTGGATGTCATCACCCGGAAGTTCTGGTCGCTCATGCCCAGCAGAGCGATGCCTTTTTCCGCGTAGATGGCGTTGATCTTCTCCATAAACACCTCATTGTCCAGCACCTTGTGCAGTTCCGTGATGTCGCCGAATACGCAGGGCAGGTCAAAGAGACACAGCCGGGGCAGGTAGCTTACCTGGGGCGCGGTGTTCTGCACCACAAAAGGGATATCTCCGTACATGACGCTTTCCAGGATCTCCGTGTCGCCGCCCAGGGCGCTGTTGGAGTAAATGTCTACCGTCAGTTCGCCGCCGGAAAGCCGGCTTACTTCTTCGGCGAATTTTTCCGCGAAGAGCTGGGTCACCGTGTCCTCGGGACTGGCGGTGGCCAGCGCCCAGCCGTAATGGGTGTTCTTAAGACCACAGCCGGACAGCGTCAGAGCGGACGCCAGGATCAGGGTCAGGATAGTTGTTTTTATTTTCAATGAAATCTTCATCTGTTCCTCCATAATTGCAATAACACAGCGGGCAAGCCGCCGGGTCCGCGCTGATCAGACAAGCAGCAGGCTGATCTCGGGGATATAGGTGATCAGCAGGAGCGCGACGAAAAACAGCAGGATCATGGGCAGCGCCTTTTTGGCAATGTCCATTACCGGCAGCTTGGACATGGAGCTGGCCACGAACAGGTTTACGCCGATAGGCGGGGTCACGAAGCCGATGGCCAGGTTTACCACCATGATGATGCCGAACTGTACCGGATCCACGCCGAACGTAGATACGATTGGCGCCAGGATCGGCGCGATGATCAGGATGGCCGGGCTGGTATCCATGATCATGCCCACTACCAGGAGCAGCAGGTTGATCACCAGCAGGATGGAAAATCTCGTGGTGAAGGAACCGGTCATCCAGGCGGAAACTGTCTGAGGCACCTGCAGCAGCGTGAGGATCCTGGAAAAGGCCACCGAGGCTGCCAGGATGAACAGGATGGGGCAGAAGGTGCGCACCGCTTCCCTGAGGACGTCCGGCAGATCCTTGATCTTCAGTGTCTTATACACAAACAGGCTGATGATCAGAGAGTAGAATACTGCGATCACGGCCGCCTCGGTAGGGGAGGTGATCCCGGAGTAAATGCAGCCCAGGATGATCACCGGGGTGAGCAGGGCGAAAAAGCTGGAGAACAGCACGTTTTTCAGCCCCCGGTCATGGAGCTCGCCCACGATGGCATTGATCTTTTCCTTGTCTTCCCCGTACTTTTTGCAGTGGAAGAACGCGTAGCCCATGAGGATGACAGCGATGAGGATGCCGGGAATGATGCCGGCGATGAACATGTCGCTGACAGACGCTCCCGTTGCCTGGGCGTACAGGATGAACGGGATGCTGGGCGGTATGATGACTCCCAGTCCGCCGGCTACTGCCACCAGTGCCACGGTGAATTTTTTGTCATAGCCCATCTCCAGCATCAGGGGAATGGTCATGCTGCCCACAGCCGCCACGGTGGCGGGAGCGGAGCCGGAGATAGCGCCGAAAAACAGGCAGGTGATCACCACCGCGCAGGGAATGCCCGCGGTGCGCTTGCCGATAAAGAAGCTGAATACTTCAAACAGCTTTTTGGATACGCCGCCTCTGGACATGATGATGCCGGACAGGACAAACATGGGAATGGCCAGCAGCGGATACGAATTGACGCCTCCCAGCGCCGAGCGCAGTATGTACACGCCGCTTACCGGAAAGGTATCCGACAACAGGCTGGGCAGGATGCTCGTGATGCCTACGGAAAGGCCTACCGGTACGGCGAGCAGCAGGAGAAGGACAAATACGATCATAACAAAGAGCGTCATGCCTGTGCGCCTCCTTTCAGATTGCGTGCTTCACGCCACCAGGCCTGCAGCACCCGGATCGTCAGCAGGATAAAGCCTGCCAGGGGCGCGGACTGGATGTAGTACATGGGGATCTGCAGCGCCGCGCTGGTGGCCTGGGATGCCACAGCCTGCTGCACGTAGGTGACGCTGAAGGGGATCATGATCACGCAGAACACCAGCACAAGAGTGTGGCGCAGCAGCCGCAGGCCGGTCTGTGCCCGGGCGGGCAGTATGAGCAGGAACTGCTCGATCTTGATGGAAATCCTTTTTTTCACACAATAGCTGACGCTGAGGAACACCGACCAGACAAACAGGTACTGGGTCAGCTCCTCGGACCAGCTGAGGGACATATTGAGACAATACCGGGCCAGGATCTGCATGCCCATGATGACCACCATGCAGATGAGCAGCACCATCAGCAGGACCTCCTCCAGATTGTCGTCAAGCCATTTCAAAACTTTCATAATTTCTCCATTTCTAGCACATCCGTGTGATGTTTCGCGCTATCTCCATTTCCAGCACATCCGTGTGATGTTTCACACTATCTCCGTTCCGGAGCGTTTGCGCGGCAAAATGCCGTGTGCTCCGCCTCAGTTATAATGAATATCCAGTATTTCTTTCATATGTGCAATGGGCATGTCCATTCCGGTCCACAGCTTAAAGGAAGCCGCTCCCTGGAACAGCATCATTCCCTTGCCGTTCATGGTCCTGCAGCCTGCCTCCCGTGCCATGCGCAGCAGCTCTGTCTCCTCGGGCGCGTAGATGGCGTCGGTGACGATCAGGTCCGGACGAAAATAGCTGGCGTCGGGTATGTAGGTCATCCCCTCCTGGGGTTTCATGCCCAGGCTGGTGGCATTGGCTAGCAGATAGCTGTCGGCGATCTCCGCCTTCAGGCGGTCCAGATCCTCCAGGTCATAGAAGCTGGCTTTGCAGGAAGTCGTTTCATTGAGCATGGCCGCAGTGTCCATGGCCCTCTGATGAAATTCGTCCCGCCGGTTGAAGATGGAGATCTCCTTTACGCCGTCCAGGGCGGCCTGTACCAGCATGGCCTTTCCTGCGCCGCCGCAGCCTACTACGGTGATCTTTTTGCCGATCACGTCAATGTGATTGTCCTTCAGGGAACGCATGTAGCCGATGCCATCTGTAATGTGGCCGGTGAGTACGCCGTTGTCATTGGCGATGGTGTTGACGGCGCCGCACATCCGGGCCTCTCTGGATAGCTTGTCCAGATAGGGGATCACGGCGATCTTGTTGGGCATAGAAAGGTTGCCGCCCCGCACCTTCAGGGCGCGCATGGCGCTGATGGCCTCTTTCAGGTTGCTCTGGTCCACGTCGAAGCAGAGGTAGGCGTAATCCAGGCCAAGATAGGCCGCCGCTTCATTGTGCATTTCCGGGGATTTGGAATGCCGGATGGGATAGGCCATGAGGGTCAGCAGTTCCGTATGGCCGGTGATTCGTTCTCGCATAACTGATAATCCTTTCCTACAGGTAAAATAGCTTTAACACGTAAAAGTGTTAACGCACTAAATCATTGTAATATATCCGCGCCAAAAAAGCTACTGTTTTTTTAAAAAATTCGGATCGATTTAAAATTCCGTTCCTACAGCACCATAAACAATGTGCCGGTGCCGATCAGCACGCATCCGATCAGGGATTTTATGGAGAATTCCTCGTGGAGGAACAGGAATGCCAGTATCAGGGTGATGACAACGCTCAGCTTGTCGATGGGCACTACCTTGGACGCGTCGCCTATCTGCAGCGCCTTGTAATAGCATAGCCAGGAAGCGCCGGTGGCCAGTCCTGACAGGATAAGGAACAGCCAGCTCTTCCTTCCGATCTGCAGTATGCCTCCCTGGGCGTTGGTGACGAACACCATGCCCCATGCCATGATAAGCACCACTCCTGTGCGGATGGCGGTGGCAAGATTCGAATTGACGCCTTCAATGCCCACCTTAGCCAGAATGGACGTGAGTGCCGCGAAAAAAGAAGACAGCAGCGCAAGCAGTATCCACATATTGATCTCTCCTTCGTATAAGAATAGGTTCAGTATACCACACTGTTCGGAAAGTTTCTACCATATGCGCGGCACGTTCTTTTTGTCAGCGGAGGCAGCGGTCTTCATTGGCGTGAATTGTACGAAAATGTTGTATGTACGCAGAAAATTTATTATAATGGTAAGCGTCGGACAAAAGGAAAATACGGCGTCAGACGGGCGCCGGATGGGATGGCGGATATGGAGATCAGAAAAGCGGAGCTGACAGATCTGGAAAGAATGCTGGAGATATACGAATACGCGAGAAAGATGATGCGGGCGTCCGGCAATCCTCACCAGTGGGGCGACAGCCGGCCGTCGCGGGAAACAGTAGTATCTGACATAAAAAACGGCACGGAACGAGGCTTGTTCCACAGGTGTATGGATTTCTGCGAGAGCCTGGCAGACAATATACGGATCGATACGCATAAGGATAATCACATCATGAGGCACCTGCTAGAAGAACGAGGATATGACGAGCGGGGCGTCATCTATGTGGACGACGGCAGTCCCAGGATCGCGTATCAGAGGTAACATGCCGGAAAAAGACGCCGCGGGAGCCGGAGAGGGAATCTTGAAAAAATCGTGAGGACGGACCTTGCAGGATGCCTGTTTATATGGTACAAATACTACAAGAATGTTTTTTCCGACAGACAAAGGGGAACAGAAACAGATAAAAAACAAAAATATATTGCTGCCGGGACAGAGCAGTGGGAAGAGTACAAACCGAAATGGAGAGCAGTATGGCAAAAGAGAAGACGGAAGGCACGGATGAGAAAAAAAAGGAACTGGCGCTGCAGATCATAGAACGGCTGAAGGAGGCATATCCGGACGCGGACTGTTCTCTGGACTACGACCAGGCGTGGAAGCTTCTGGTGAGCGTTCGGCTGGCGGCCCAGTGCACGGATGCCAGAGTCAACGTGGTAGTACAGGATCTGTACGCCATGTATCCGGATATCAACGCCCTGGCGGAGGCGGAAGTGGAGGATATCGAGGCCATCGTAAAGCCCTGCGGGCTGGGGCACAGCAAGGCCAGGGATATCAGCGCCTGTATGAGGATGCTGCGGGACGAGTATAATGGTAACGTGCCCGACGAGTTTGACGAGCTGCTGAAGCTCCCCGGCGTGGGGCGGAAGAGCGCCAACCTCATCGTGGGAGACGTGTTCGGCAAGCCGGCCATTGTCACAGATACTCACTGCATCCGCCTTGTAAACCGCATGGGTCTTGTGGACGGCGTGAAGGAGCCGAAGAAAGTGGAGATGGCTCTTTGGAAGCTGATCCCTCCGGAGGAGGGCAATGATTTCTGCCACCGTCTCGTGTGGCACGGCAGGGATGTGTGCACCGCCCGGACAAAGCCCCGCTGCGATCAGTGCTGTATCAGCGATATCTGTGAAAAGCACATATAGAGGGCCTGCAGCTGCCGGACGTGAAGACACGGTCCCGGGACCGCGGCCTGTGGAAATAAATAAAATGGAAAGGATCTGATGATATGAAACTGGAGACACTGAGAAGCGCTATGGTAGACGCTATGAAGGCAAGAGATAAGGCCCGCAAGGAGGCTATTTCCTCCCTTGTATCCGCCGTGAAAAAGGCCGGCATCGACAACGGCTGCCGGGAGGATATCCCCGAGGACATGGTGGCCCAGGTGATCTTAAAGGAGCTCAAGACGGTCAAGGAACAGATCGACACCTGTCCCGCCAGCAGAGAGGATCTGAAGGCGGAATATCAGTTCCGCTATGACGTGATCAGGGAATTTGCTCCCGCCCAGATGAGCGCGGAGGAAGTAAAAGCGTATCTCCAGGAGAAATTTGCCGATGTGATCGCCACGAAAAACAAAGGAATGATCATGAAGACGGTCATGGCGGATATGAAAGGAAAGGCTGACGGAAAGGTGATCAATCAGGTGGTCGGCGAACTCTGTCAGTAAGAATTCACGGAAACTCCATATTAAATCCGCTGGAATTCTTTGCATTTGCACAGGTTGTATGTTATAATGGTACAAAACGTTCAGTTTTCGCTGGGGTTTTACTATATCACGCGGGGGTATCCTTGCAGAAGGAGTGAAGCATATGAATATAAAGATCGTTGGAAAAAATCTGGAAGTCACCGACGGCCTGCGCAGCGCGGTGGAAGAAAAACTTGGAAAGCTTGAGAGATATTTTACACCTGCCACCGACGTTCTCGTCACGCTGAGCGTGGAGAAGTCCCGCCAGAAGATCGAGGTGACCATTCCCGTCAAGGGCCGTGTGATCCGTTCGGAGCAGGTGAGCAGTGATATGTATGTATCCATCGATCTGGTGGAGGAGATCATTGAACGTCAGCTGAAACGGTATAAAGGCAAGCTCATCGACCAGAGCCAGGCAAGGGAGACGTTCAACGCCGAATATCTGGACACCGAATATGAGGAAGCCGAGGAAGTGAAGATCATCCGCAGCAAGCGGTTCGGTATGAAGCCCATGTATCCCGAGGACGCATGCGTACAGATGGAGCTGCTGGGACACAACTTCTTCATGTTCCGCAACGCGGAGACAGAAGAAGTGAACGTAGTATATAAAAGAAAAGACAACACATATGGTCTCATCGAGCCGGAGTTTTAAAAATTCCGATAAGATGGGAAGCGGATGGCCCGTGGTTTATGAGAGAGGACGGCGGGACATCCTCCGGATGAAGGGATGCAAATCCCTTCATCTCATGTAAGGAAGAATTGAGATCTTACTGTGAAAAAGAGGTTTGACATATGGGATTAGTAAGTAAGTTATTTGGTACACACAGTGAGCGGGAGATCAAGCTGATCCAGCCCCTGGTGGATAAAGTGCTGGGCATGCGGGACGAGATGATGGCGTTGTCTGACGAACAGCTCTCCCACAAGACGGTGGAATTTAAGGAGCGCCTGGCCAACGGCGAGACGCTGGACGACATTCTGCCGGAAGCCTATGCCGCGGTGCGGGAGGCCGCCCGCAGGACTATCGGGCAGGAGCATTATCCGGTGCAGATCATCGGCGGCATCATCCTCCATCAGGGACGCATCGCGGAGATGCGTACCGGCGAAGGAAAGACGCTGGTGGCTACGCTGCCCTCTTATCTCAACGCGCTGGAAGGCAGAGGCGTCCATGTGGTGACGGTAAACGACTATCTGGCAAAGCGTGACGCCGAGTGGATGGGCGCCATCCACAAGTTTATGGGCCTGACCGTGGGCGTGGTGCTGAACTCCATGACCAACGACGAGCGCCGGGAGAATTATAAGTGTGATATCACCTATGTGACCAACAATGAACTGGGATTTGACTATCTCCGTGACAACATGGTCATCCACAAGGAGCAGCTCGTGCTGCGGGAGCTCCACTATGCCATCGTGGACGAGGTGGACTCCATTCTCATCGATGAAGCCCGGACCCCGCTGATCATCTCCGGACAGAGCGGCAAGTCTACCAAGCTCTATGAAGCGTGCGATATCCTGGCCCGGCAGATGGAGCGCGGCGAGGAGAGCAAGGAATTTACCAAGATGGACGCCATTATGGGCGAGACGGTGGAGGAAACCGGAGATTTCATCGTCAATGAGAAAGACAAGGTGGTCAACCTCACGGAACAGGGCGTTGCCAAGGTAGAGCGGTTCTTCCACCTGAACAATCTGGCCGACCCGGAGAACCTGGAGATCCAGCACAATATCATCCTGGCCCTGCGCGCCAACAACCTGATGCACAGAGATCAGGACTACATCGTGAAGGACGACCAGGTGCTCATCGTAGATGAATTTACGGGGCGTGTTATGCCCGGACGGCGCTACAGCGACGGCCTCCATCAGGCTATTGAGGCCAAGGAGCATGTGAAGGTAAAGCGGGAGAGCAAGACCCTTGCCACCATTACCTTCCAGAATTTCTTCAACAAGTTTGAAAAGAAGTCAGGCATGACCGGTACCGCTCTCACGGAGGAAAAGGAATTCCGCGATATTTACGGCATGGACGTGGTGGAGATCCCCACCAACAAGCCGGTACAGCGGAAAGATCTGGACGACGCCGTATACAAGACCCGGAAAGAAAAACTCAACGCCGTGGCAGACGCGGTGGAGGAGGCGTACCGCATCGGACAGCCTGTGCTGGTGGGCACCATTACCATCGAGGCGTCCGAGGAGGTCAGCACCCTTCTGCGGAAGCGGGGCATTCCCCACAAAGTGCTCAACGCCAAGTTCCATGAGATGGAGGCAGAGATCGTGGCGGACGCCGGACAGCACGGCGCCGTGACCATCGCCACCAACATGGCAGGCCGTGGTACGGATATTAAGCTGGACGAGGAAGCCCGCAAGGTGGGCGGCCTGAAGATCGTGGGCACCGAGCGCCACGAGTCCCGCCGGATCGACAATCAGCTGCGCGGCCGTTCCGGACGTCAGGGCGATCCCGGAGAGTCCAGATTTTATATTTCCCTGGAGGATGATCTGATGCGGCTGTTCGGCTCCGAGAAGCTTATCGGCGTATTCAATACGCTGGGCGTGCCGGAGGGAGAACAGATCGAGCACAAGATGCTTTCCAGCACTATCGAGAAGGCACAGAAGAAGATAGAGGGCAACAACTACGGCATCCGCAAGAACCTGCTGGAGTATGACCAGGTGATGAACGAGCAGCGTGAGATCATCTATGAAGAGCGCCGCCGGGTGCTGGACGGTGAGAGTATGCGGGATCAGGTGATCGGCATGATCGGCGAGATCATCGATGAACTGGTGGATCGTTTTGTGCCCAACGGGCAGGAGATCGAGGAGCAGGAACTGTCGGAGTTCAATGTGGAACTGCTGAACAAGATCCCCATTGCCCCCGTAAAGAAAGAAGATCTGGACGGCAGGTCCAATGACCAGATCAAGGAGTCTCTGAAGGAACAGGCGCTGATCCTGTATGAAGCCAAGGAGAAGGAATTCCCCGACCCCGAAAACATGCGGGAAGTGGAGCGCGTGGTGCTGTTAAAGAGCATCGACAACCACTGGATGAGCCACATCGACGATATGGAACAGCTCCGCCAGGGCGTAGGCCTGCAGGCGTACGGCCAGCGGGATCCCCTTGTGGAATACAAGATGACCGGCTACAGCATGTTTGACGATATGACCCAGGCCATCAAGGAAGATACGGTGCGGGTTCTGTACAGAGTGAAGATCGAGCAGAAGATCGAGCGGGAAGAAGTGGCGAAGGTCACCGGCACCAACCGGGATGACACGGCGGTGAAGGCTCCCAAGCGCCGCGCCTCTGCCAAGATCTATCCCAATGATCCCTGTCCTTGCGGCAGCGGCAAGAAGTATAAGCAGTGCTGCGGCAGAGTAAAATAAATCCGGGGCGCGGGACGCGCCGTTCGAAATGCGAAATTTGGTGAAAATATGGTAGAATTAGATCAGTTGAAATATCAGCTCCAGGGCTATAAGGAGCCGTTGAAGGAGATCCGGTCGGCCCTGGACATCGACAACAAGGAACGACGGGTGGAAGAGCTCCAGCGGGAGATGGAAGCCCCCGATTTCTGGAACCGGGGCGAGGACGCCCAGAACGCCGCCAGGCAGCTGAAAAGTCTGGAGGATGTGATCAGGACCTACAAAAAGCTCCTGACGGATTACAGCGACATAGAGGCCCTCATCGAGATGGGAAATGAGGAAAACGACCCGGATATGGTGCCGGAGATACAGGGCGCCTATGATGAATTTGTGGAGACCTATGAGGGAATCCGCATCCAGACGCTGCTGTCGGAGGAGTATGACCGGGAAAATGCCATCCTGAAGCTCAACGCCGGCGCCGGCGGCACCGAGTCCTGCGACTGGGCGGGCATGCTGTACCGCATGTACACCCGCTGGGCGGAAAAGCACGGCTATTCCGTGGAAGTGCTGGATTATCTGGACGGCGACGAAGCAGGCGTCAAATCCGTCACCTTCCAGGTGAACGGGGAAAACGCCTACGGTTATCTGAAGGCCGAAAAAGGCGTTCACCGGCTGGTGCGCATCTCCCCCTTCAACGCCCAGGGCAAGCGGCAGACGTCCTTTGTATCTCTGGACGTGATGCCGGACATTGAGGCGGATCTGGACGTGGAGATCAACGACGACGACATCCGCATCGATACGTACCGAAGCAGCGGCGCCGGCGGACAGCATATCAACAAGACGTCCTCCGCCATCCGCATCACCCACATCCCCACCGGAATCGTGGTGCAGTGCCAGAATGAGCGTTCTCAGCACAGCAATAAGGACAAGGCCATGCAGATGCTCAAGGCCAAGCTGTACATGCTGAAGAAGGAAGCCAACGCGGAGAAGCTGTCCGATATCCGGGGCGAGGTGAAGGAGATCGGCTGGGGCAACCAGATCCGCTCCTATGTGCTGCAGCCTTACACTATGGTGAAGGACCACCGCACCAACCACGAGAGCGGCAATACCGACGCGGTGCTGGACGGGGACTTGGATCCGTTTATCTACGCCTATCTGGCGTGGAACAGCACAGGGCAGAAGGAGCAGGAACAGTAAGGATTTGTAAACGATGAATCCTTTGGAACAGAAAATGCTGTTCATATCAGGATTTGCGTACAGGCAGGAGCGATGGAACGCTCCTGCTTTTTTCAAACAGCCGAAGATAAGCCATATCTTTTGCAAGTTTCTTCAAATGTACAGGAATATGATCCTTCAAAATATTTGTTATCGCCTCCATCAACTTCTCTGCTTCATCTGCAATTTGAGCGGTTGTATCAGCAAAAATATTCTTCAAAGCATCGTGCTGTTCTTTCGTAAAGATCGGCGCGTTTACAAAAAGGCCTTCCTCATTTGAAATGACATACCCCTTGCGAACCATATCCGCGGCCAGCGCTTTGTCATTTTCGCTGAAATGCGCCGTATTGCCCTTTGCGATGTCAAGGAACACGTTTGTAACATTTTGCCGATTAAAACAGTAATGATGTACCATTTCTCCGTTGATAGGGAAATCCATAAACTGCACATAATCTCCGGCGCTGTTGCAGACGTTGGAAATGCCAAAGCCAAACTGCGATTCCAACGAGGCCTGACCATCGGTCTCAGCGCCCCAGACAAAGCACTCGGTTCCAAATTTATCCTTAGGATATACTGTCGTAATCTTATTCTGTAGAATTTCTATTACCGATTCGTAGAGAATAAAGCTTACCATTTGCCATACAAAAGAATTGCCGCTCATATTGGCTCCATAAAAGCCGATGGCACGGACGTTTTTTCCCTGTTTGGCGATAGCCTCAGTCAGCAAATCCGCAATTTTTTCTCTCAACTGGGCGGTTTTGCTGCCGACTTCTTTGGAAAGATCTCTTGTAAAGATTACAATGTTCGTGTAATATCGATTCCCGTCTTTTTTCAAAAGGTCATATTCGCAAAGCTCCGCCAGTTTATCCTCCATATACGGGAGGGAGACGCCAATTTCCAGACTGATCTGCCCGGCGCTGAGTTTATCGTTATAGCACGCGAATAAAATATTCTGCGATATTTTGCTGTCGCACAAGTGAGAATAGCGATTCGCTCCATTACCCCAAAACATGAGTGAGAGTCCTTTCGGATTATAGCTCTGCTGACCGTAGTTTCGTTCCATACTTATACCTTCTTTCAGAATTTGTCGTGATTTAAAAAGCAGATATTTTACCATGCTTTCACTTACCCCGAGACGATTGGATATTTCGGAACAGGACAGGTTTTCCATGTAGTACAAAACAACAGCTTTGCGGTATTTATCCGAAAGCAACGTCAATTCACGGCGAAGCAGATACAACGCGGAGCGATCCTTTTCTTCTAACGGTGGTTCTGCTGCGTCAAATAAATTGTCCGTCATCTCGCATTCCCTGCGCCTGGCTTTGTTTTTGCACCACTGTTTATAAACATTACCCGCAACTGCCCACAGAAAGCCATATATCGCATCCGCATTTCGGATGTTGCCGGAAGATTTATAGATCTCCAGAACGATATCCTGAGCCAAGTCCTCCGCGTCAAAATGGTTCGATGTTCGGGCACTGCAATAAGACAAAAGAGCTTTTGCCATCTCTTCAACCTTTATGTCAAGTTCCTGCCTATCCAAATCTACACCTCCTTTGCTGCATCATCACCGGCGATTTCACTTGTATAGTGGAACGAAACCGTCTCCGGTTAAACTTTGGTCAAAACTTTTTATACAACAATGTAACAGGAAGAAAACAACTCTGCTGACGGTTCTGCTGACACGTTTTATAGATGTATGAAATAAAATAACTTTTTAATGTAATTTATTAAAAAATTATTGACTTTTCGCATTGAAAACAATATAATAATGATAAAGTTAAGGGTAAAGAGTTTACATGATAGGATTATGTTTTTAGCGGCTTGTGAGTATTCCTTTTTTGCGGAGGGAAATGAAAATGAAAATGGGAACAAAGTCTCAAAATGAAACAAAAGACCGTCCTAAAAACAGTCGAAGGGACATTGTCAGTATTCTTGCCGGATTCGCGGTGTTTGGGGTATGTGCGGGATGTGTTTTATTTATCATGTTCCTGATGGGATGGCCACAATTTATGCAGGATTTCAAGGAACATATCTACGTTGATCTGAGATTGATACAAACTGGCATAGAACACATAGGCAGCTATACCTGTGAATATTATAACTATGATCAATCCAGAGATGGGGAAGAGGCATATATAGTACATTTTAAAGACACGGATCATATGGAAGAACAAATTGCGAAAGAATGTGGACAGCATGGGGATGAGGGTTGGAACGTATTTCCGTTGCCGGATGTGATAAGAGCAGAATGTTGCGAAACGGGAGATTTGAATCATGTTCCCCGGTTTGAAGATGGATATTGGTGCTTCATCAATTGTGATCCGTTAAAGCGCATACCATTATTGGAGATGGAAGCGCATGGCATGATGGAGTCTACGAAATATACCTTATTAGTATATGATAAAGAAAGCAGATTACTATATCTGATCAATTGGATGCAATAGGGCCATAAACATTTTGGCAGAAAGGGGAAAAAATGAAAAAAATAATTTTCCGTTTGATTATCTTGATTTGCATAAGAGAAAATTTTATCCACTGTATTTGCGGGTAATGAGGTTCCCTATCATAGAATTTTGCTGCTCGATTCTCCGGTTTGGAGAATCGGGCAATTTTTATTACATTGACTCTACCGTCGGTTTTGCTCATAATAAACATACGAGTCTCGGGGAGACGGGCTGCTGCTCGGTATCCTTTCTCTTGCCTATGAGAAGACGTGGGTGAAAGACCGTGTGTTTCTTACCAATTTTGACAGAACATGTAAAATGATAATGGGAACGGAGGGAAAATGAATGAGTCTGTATGAGAATATCAGAAAATATCGGACAGAAAAAGGTCTTACCCAGGAACAGCTTGCCGGTAAGCTGGGCGTCTCCCCGCAGGCAGTTTCCAAGTGGGAGACTTCCGGAACATATCCCGACAGTACCTTGCTTGTACCCATCGCCGACGCCCTTGGCGTATCTCTGGATGTTTTGTTTGATCACAAAGTATTTTCCATGGAGGATATTTCTGCCCGTATCCGCGGTCTTATAAGCAGCACGGAAAATGACAAAAGCTTCCATCTCGTCCGCGACATGTGCTGGCAGATGGAAAAAGGACTCAGCGGCTTTTCGATGGAAGTGGATGGCAGGTATGATCCGGAGGAGATCCATACGAGAAAATTCACATCTTACATATTGAACGATTATGGATTTACCCATGTTTCAAACGGCCGGGCCCCTTTCTTTTCCGTGTTTCCGCAATATGGGGACAGCTTTTCCCAGGTCATCGGCGACGGTGAGGAGATGCGGAAGATATTTGAGATCCTCGCCTCCCCTGAAACTATGAAAGCAGTGCTTTTTATACACAGGCATAAGCAGGGCTGGCTGTTTGAAAAAGAAGTATTGGCTGATGCCTGTGGTATAGAGGAGGGAAAAGCAGAGGAGGTCATGAAAGACCTTATGCTCCTTCGTGTCGCAGAGAAAAAAGATGTGGACATCGACGGAGAACGCCGCACACTTTATGATGCAAAGCCATCCCATGTGCTCATAGGGCTGCTGCTCTTTGCCCATGAGCTGAATTACAGAGGCGCGTACTGCGTCCAGTGTGATCAGAGGAAGACGCCGTACCTGAGATAAAAAGCTTGCGGAAGAGCTGCCGGGTCAGAAAATTCTGTATTGCGGAGTGAAGTTCAATGACACACATAAATTATCAGAATATTCAAGAAAATATATAAAATATACACATCAACAAATTTACATAATTTAAAAGTTTCTGAAAAAAGGTGTTGACAGGGAGGAGTTTTTGCAGTATAATGAACTCAACAAAAACGAAGAAGCGAAGAACCGGACACAAACAGAGGAAGTTTATTCCTGAGAAGAAAAAAAGAGGTCAAAGGGATTCAATTCTTTAGGAAAAAAGATCAATACACGGAGGACGGACCAATGGCATAATTAATTTTCCCCAATAAAGCAAAAATAAGGCAGGTTCCAATGGGGGCGTTCCCATTTCGGAAGAAAGGTTAAGGTGTAGACAATGAAATTGCTGGAATTTCATTAAAGGCCCGATCGAGACAGGAAAGATCGATCGGGCTTATTTTTTTGCCCTGCCGGTGAACCGCATATTTTTAATAAGAAAGGGAAAGGCTAATTTCAGAAGGTACAGGACACACATTGTTCACAAATTTTTCCTGATTTTGTGTTGACAAAGCTGATTGCGGATGTTATATTACATATAGAACAAGGGTAACAAAAAGATAAAGGAAATTGCCATTGTTCTGATATGAGAAAGACACACGGCACAGCCGTATTAAAGGAGGAATGAATTATGTTGATGCCCAGTATTTTCGGAGGAAGCTTATTTGATGATTGGTTTGACCTGCCCTTCCAGGACGGTAAGAAAAATGTCTATGGCAGCGGCGCGGCGCGGCTGATGCGCACCGATATCCAGGAGACGGATGCGGGTTACCAGGTGGACATTGACCTGCCCGGCTACAAGAAGGAAGACATCAAGGCCCAGCTGAAAAACGGTTATCTTACCATCAGCGCCGCGAAGAATGTGGAGAATGATCAGAAGGATGAAAACGGAAAGTACATCCACAGAGAACGTTTTTCCGGCAACATGAGCCGCAGCTACTATGTGGGCGACAGAGTTACCGAGGAAGATATCCACGCCAGATTTGAGGATGGCATCCTGAAGCTGACCATCCCCAAGGAGGAAAAGAAGGCTGTGGAAGAGAGCAAATATATTGCCATTGAAGGCTAAACGGATCACGCCGGCAAAAAGCGCTGTCCTTACGGGACGGCGCTTTTTTTGTCTGCTTTTGCGTGGCGCGGCGGGAAAAACATGTCAATATTTTTCCCTTTCCGGGCATTTTTTTTGCTAATGTGTACAATATCTGTGTTTTTTGCGTATTTTTGCAATGTTCTGTTTGCTTTTTTTTTTGAGATTGTATATACTAAGTAAGAATGACTTGATTTTAAGTAAATTAGCAAAAGAGGTACGACGGTATGAGAGGAAAGATCGGCATTTTTTTTAGCGTTGTTTTGTGCCTGGCTCTGGTAGCGGGGGTAGGGTATTACGTGGTCAGCCGGGATACGGAAGGCCCGGAGATCATTGTAAGCAATCAGATGCTCAGCTATACGGAGGGACAGGACAAAAGTGAGCTGCTGGCGGGAGTGACGGCCGTGGACGAAAAAGATGGCGACGTGTCCGACAGCCTCGTTGTGGAGACCGTAAAGCCCGGCAAGACCGGCGACAGGGCCATTGCTGTGTATGTGGCCATGGATTCCCACAGTAATGTTACGAGGATGGAGTATGAGATCGCTTATCAGGGCGGTGACAGCAGCACGCTGAATACGGTGAATCCGGTGCCGGGTGGAGAAGAAGCCGAGATTACGGAAGCCCCGCAGGAATCCACGGAGCCTCCTGTTTCTGAAGAACCGGAGGGTGAGAATGGCGCGGAAGGCGATGCTGACGAAACGGCGCTGAGGCAGCAGGCGGAGGCTGATATCGCCGCTCTGCCCGCAGGCAGTCCTGTAGTACGGCTTTCCCAGTATTCTGTGACATTGTCCACGAGGGACACGTTCAATTATGCAAATTATATCGATTCCATTACCGATGACCATGACACCAGGGATGAACTGTACGGAGGTATACAGGTAGACCGGTCGGATCTGGACATGTCACAGCCGGGTACATATGACGTGACCTACCGGGTGGTGGACAGCAACGGAAACGGGTCAAATACGGCACACCTTAGGATAATTATCCAGTAGACAAATCCGGGGGATTTGATTATAATGGTGTGATGTAAGGTGGGAAAAAAGTGATTACGGATACACATTGTCATATTTTGCCTGCTGTGGATGACGGTTCCAAAAATGAGGAGGAGACAAAAGAGATGCTTCGGATGGCCTTCGCGGAAGGGATCGAAGCGATCATTGCTACGCCTCATTTTGAGTGCGGTATGGACCGGGCGGTGCGGCAGAAACGGGAAGCAGCTTTTGAGGCCGCCAGAAGATGGGCGGAAGAACTGCATCCCGGCGCGAAAATGTATTTGGGAAATGAACTGTTTTACAGCGAGAGCATATTTGAAGCGCTGGAGGACGGTTCGGCCATGACCATCAACGGTACGAGATACGCATTGGTGGAATTTCCGGTCTATGCGGATTTCCGGTATCTGCAGAAGGCGGTCCATAACCTTGTATACGCGGGATATTATCCTGTGATCGCTCACATGGAGCGGTATCAGGGCCTGCAGGACAACATGGAGCACGTGGAAGAACTGGTAGGCATGGGAGCGTACATGCAGGTGAATACATCTTCCGTTCTGGGAAAGCATGGCTGGGCAAGCCGCCGGTATATGCTGAAGCTCATGAAGCACCGGCTGATCCACATGCTGGGTACGGACGCTCATGACACAAGAGGCAGGAAGCCGGAAATGCAGAAGTGTGTAGAGTATGTGAGACGGAAGCTCGGCGCTGAATATTGTCAATGGATCACGGAGATTGTTCCGAATAAAATGATAAGGGGAGAGAAGATCAGTGGAGAAAATTGAATTAACGGAAACTATAGGCCTTACCAACCGGGAAAAAGAGTTATATCGTACGCTGCGTACCAATATCGAATTTACCGGTGTGGAAAACAAGGTGATCGCGATTACCAGCTGCAGTCCCAACGATGGTAAATCTACCATTTCCTACAATCTTGCCGCGGCATTCGCCGAGAGCGGGAAACACACGCTGTTTATCGACGCGGATATGCGCCGGTCGGTGTTTGCCCAGCGTTACAATATTTCCGGCAATCTGAAGGGACTGAGCCATCTGCTGTCCGGTCAGTCCAACCTGCAGGAAGTGATCCATTCTACGAATAAGAAGAATCTGTTCCTGATCCCTGCGGGCGTATTCTCCAGCAACCCTACCAAGCTGCTGGGCAATAAACGTCTCCAGAGGACCATTGAGGCGGTACGGGAAGCGTTTGATTATGTAGTGATCGATACCCCTCCTCTGGGCAGCGTGATCGACGCGGCAGTATTGGCCAAGCACTGCGACGCGTCCTGCATGGTGCTCGCCTCCAATACATCTTCCAAGGCAGAGGCCCGGAGCGTACTGAATCAGCTGCGCACCGCCAATCCCAACTTCCTGGGCGTAGTGCTCAATAAGGTGGATGTGAAGATGGGCAGCTATTATGCCAGAAAGTACGGATATTACTATTATGGCAAGGATAAAGGCTACTATGACGGGTACGGCTATTATTGATGGCCGGGCTGCCTGGCTGTGTTTCCCCCGGATCTGCAGAAATATGTGAATGGAGATTGAAATGAACGAGAATCAGAGAATTGATGAAGAAGTGGAAATTGATCTGCTTGAATTATTTTATGTGCTGCTGAAGAAATGGTGGCTTATCGGCATCGTGGCCGTTCTCGGCGCCGTGCTGGCCATGGGCGTTACCGCCCTGTGCATCGCGCCCAAGTATGAGTCCAAGGCTATGCTGTACATCCTCAACAAGACCACCAGCGTAACATCGCTGGCAGATATCCAGATCGGCAGCGCCCTGACGGAGGACTTTAAGGTCATTGCCCTCAGTAAGCCTGTTATAGACGGCGCTGTGGAAAAGCTGAAGACCGAAGAGAACAAGGAGTTTACAAGAGAAGATATCGAGGACATGCTTACGGTGACCAATGAGGCAGATACCCGTATCCTGACCATTGTCGCCACCAGCGAAAATCCCGTGGATGCCTGTATGGTTGCCAACGCGGTCAGCGAGGAGACTGCTACCCAGATGGCAAATATCATGAAGTCCGATACACCTACCACGGTGGAGGCCGCGGAGGTGGCCACTGAGCCGGTAAGCCCCAGTCTGTTTAAAAATACGCTGCTTGGCTTTGCGGCCGGTTTTGTGCTCATGTGCATCCTGCTGATCATCCGGTACCTGATGAACGATGCTATCCGCACCGAGGAGGATGTGGAGAAGTATCTGGGCGTATCTACGCTTGCAGTGATCCCTTATATCAAGAACAAGGAGCACAAGAAAGAAGAACTGAAACAGCAGAAAGAAGAGTCGTTAGAGCAACATGAAAAGAAATAAGATTATTTTCTGGGTCTGTTTTGTGATCTTTATCGCTGCCGTGGGGTTTGGAGGATGGTATTTCCTGTCCCAGCAGATGCGCGGCAATGTGTATGATGATGTGGCGGAAAAGTATACGGAGACGGTGCCGCCTGCGGCTACTCCCGGCCCCGAACCGACTTTACAGCCGGTGACAGCCACCCCGGAACCGGTGGTGATCCCGGTAGATTTTGCAGGGCTGAAACAGGTGAATCCCGAGATCTACGCATGGATCCGCATCGTGGATACTCCGATAGATTATCCTATTGTTCAGCGGCCGTCTGATGACGCGTATTACCTGGATCACACCATTGAGGGGGCGGCGGGCCTGCCCGGCTCCATCTATACAGAGTCCATGTGCGGAACGGACTTTACATTTAAAAATACTGTTATCTACGGCCACAATATGAGAAACGGCAGTATGTTCGGTTCCCTGAAGAAATATCAGGACAAGGCATATATGGACGCGCATCCGGATATCATCATCTATACGCCGGATCATGTGCGGACCTACCGTATTTTCTGCGCGGTGACTTATGATAACCGGCATTTGCTGAAATCCTATGATTTCACTCAGGATCTGGGACTCCAGACGTTTCTGGACGACCTTTCCCGTACCCGCAATATGGCCAGCTACATAAACTCCGCTGTGCCGGTGACGGGCGCAGACCGCATTATCACGCTGTCCACATGCAACGGCAATTCGGATCAGCGGTTTCTCATAGGGGCAGTGTTGATCGATGAAAAGTAAAAAGAAGCAAAAGACTATACTGATCGCCGTGATCTGTCTGCTGGTGCTGGCGGTGTGCGTATGCCTGGGCGTGTTTTTCTACCAGAAGCTTATGGAGAGGCGCCGGAGCGTGGACATACCGGAAGACATGCAGTCTTCCCAGACGACCGATGATACGGTAGTATACAACGGCGAGGAGTACAAGTATAATGACCAGCTGATGAACATCCTGTTCATGGGCGTGGACAAGCGTGACGAGTTTGAGGAGCACGCCAATCCCAGTACCGGCGGTCAGGCGGACTGCGTTATGATCCTCTCTCTGAATAAAGAGACAAAAGAAGCAAACATACTGCAGATATCCAGGGACAGCATGACGGACGTGGATATCTATGACACAAATGGAAATTATTATACTACGGTGTTTGAGCAGCTGGCCGATCAGTATTCTTACGGAAACGGCATGGAAACAAGCTGCTGGGCTATGAAAAAGACGGTTGGGGAGCTGCTGTTCGGACTGCCGATCGACGGATATCTGGCTTTGAATCTGGAAGGTATCTCCACCATGAACAATGCGGTGGGCGGCGTGACCATTACCGTGCCGGAGGATTATACGGCGATCGACCCGGCGTTTGCCAAAGGCGCCACACTTACGCTTACGGGCGAACAGGCGGAACGGTATGTGCGGTACAGGGATACTACGGAGTTTGCCAGCAACAACGGGCGCATGCAGCGGCAGGTACAGTACATTCCTGCTCTGATCGCAAAGATCAGGGAGATGGTGGGCAGCTCCGGCGGCGATTACTACGATGCTTTTTATCCGATCATGTCTTCTTATATGATAACGGATCTCACCGCGGATCAGATGAATGAAATGGCGGATTATCATCTGCAGACGGATCATGTCCGGTATGTGCCGGGGAACATCCAGCTGGGGCAGGGACGGGACGGAAAGGTCCATGAACAGTATTATGTGGATGATGAAGGGCTCAGAATCATGCTTCTGGATATGTTTTATAAAAAAATATAGCAAAAATCTGACTATTTAGTAAAAAAGTAATTTACAAATAAAAAACAGGATGTTATAATGTCAAAGACAACATGTTATTTTTCATGAAAATACTATAAGGAGGGTAAACAATCATGAAGAAGATAGTTGCAGCTGTTTGTACAGCAATGCTGGTTGTCAGCACCGCAGTTACTGCTTTCGCAGCAGGTAGTACATCTGGTACTGTTGCTTCTGTAGACACGGCCACAGATAAGGACGGCGTTGCCGTTGTTGTTGATGTTGCTCCTACAGATCAGACTTTACCTGAGGCAGACCTTGAGGCAGCTCTTGGCAGCGATTTCAGCGAGAACCTGCAGGTACTTGGCGTGCAGGATGTTACCGTTGAAGGTAACCCTACATTCCCTGTTACCATCACATTCAATGTTGCAGGCGTAAATGCCAACAGCAAGGTGTTCGTTCTTCACTATAATGGCAGTGCATGGGAAAAGGTTGAAGCAACTGCTGGTGAAGGCACCATCACAGCCACCTTCGATTCTCTTTCTCCCGTAGCTTTCGTAGTTGAGAAAGTAGCAGAAGGCCCCGCTGACACTCAGAAGCCCGCTGACACTCAGAAGCCTGCTACAACCACACCTGGCACAGGTTCTGCTGGCACAGGTTCCACCGGTGCAGCAAGCACAGGTACTTCCAGCACATCTCCTAAGACTGGTGAGACAAGTGCTATGATGGTTATGGCTCTTGTTGCTGCAGCAGCTCTTGGCGGCATGGTTTACGCTAAGAAGGTTAATGCATAAACAGCTGGTTTTGTCAAAAGTACATGAAAAAAGTGAGCATCACATTGCGTGATGCTCATTTTTTGTGTATGATGAAAATGCGTAAAAAAACAGGCGGTTTATCCGCGGGTCAAAAGGCAGATGTCTTATGTTATTTTCCAAAGAAGATCTGAAAAAACTTATCATACCGCTGATCTTGGAGCAGGCGCTGGCCATCACCGTCGGCATGGCGGACACTATGATGGTGTCCTCTGTAGGAGAAGCGGCCATTTCCGGGGTGTCGCTTGTCGATATGTTCAACAACCTGATCATCAGCGTGCTGGCAGCGCTGGCTACCGGCGGCGCGGTGGTCACTTCCCAGTTCATCGGCGCCGGGAAACGGGACGCCGCGTGCCATTCCGCCCGGCAGCTGATCGTCACATCGGCGCTGATCACCGTGGGAGTCACGGTGGTCGTCATCGCGCTGCGGGTGCCGGTGCTGCGGCTGCTCTTCGGCAGGATCGAGGATGACGTGATGGCGAATGCCGTCACCTATCTGATCATTACCGGGCTGTCGTTTCCTCTTCTGGCAGTGTACAATTCCTGCGCCGCTCTGTTTCGGTCCATGGGGAATTCCCGGATCACGTTTAAAGTATCCGTGCTGATGAACGTCATCAACGTGGCGGGCAACGCCGTGTGTATTTTCGGCCTGGGCATGGGCGTGGAAGGCGTGGCCATCCCGTCGCTGGTATCCCGCGGCGTGGCGGCGGTGGTACTGTACAGGCTGCTGAAAAATCCTGACCAGACCATTTATATTTCAGGAGGCAGATTCCAATTTGAACCGAAGGTAGTGCGGCGGATCCTGCAGATCGGCATCCCCAGCGGCATCGAGAACGGTATCTTCCAGCTGGGCCGGGTGATCATCGTCAGCATCATCGCCGGCTTCGGCACGGTGCAGATCGCCGCCAACGGCGTGGCCAACAGCCTGGACGGCATGGGCTGTATCGTGGGGCAGGCCATGTCCCTGGCTATGATCACCGTCATCGGCCAGTGTGTAGGGGCGGGAGATGAAAAGCAGGTGCGGCTGTACACGAAAAAGCTCATGGGTATGACTTACCTGTTCACGGCGGTTGTCAACTCCGTGATCCTGCTGTCCCTGCCTTGGATCCTGAAGGTATACCATCTCAGCGGGGAGACGACCCGGCTGGCTTACATACTGGTGATGATCCACAACGGCTGCGCCATGATCCTGTGGCCGGTCGCCTTTGTGCTGCCCAATATGCTCCGGGCGTGCAATGACGTAAAATTTACCATGGTGGTCTCCGTATTTTCCATGGTGGTTTTCCGCGTGGGCTTCAGCTATGTCATCGGCCAGGGAATGGGCATGGGGGCCATCGGTATATGGACCGCCATGGTCATGGACTGGATCTTCCGCTCCGCGTGCTTTGTGGGAAGATACATCCGGGGGAAATGGAAGTACTGGTAACAGCAATAGGGCTCCGGGCCGGGGGCTATGCCATGGCATAGCCCCCGGCCCGGAGCCCTATCGCTGTTGCCGCCCTCCACTTATTCACGCAAAAATATTGTTATTATATGGAAATAATGATATAATGGGAACGAAATATAGAGATGAAAGAACAGGGAAGTAAGCCGGGATTTCATCCGGGGCATTTTCGGTAATCTGAAAAAATAACAGAAAGGACAGAAAACAGATGAGCAAGGCGGAACAGTATGTGACAAGCATTCCGGATTTTCCGGAGAAAGGAATTATCTTCAGAGACATTACGACGGTGATCGGACATCCTGACGGACTGCAGGCGGCTGTGGACGAGATGCAGGCATGTCTGGACGGAGTGGAATTTGACGCGGTGGTGGCGCTGGAATCCAGAGGCTTCCTCTTTGGCATGCCCATCGCCTACAATCTCCACAAGCCGTTCATCCCTGTGCGCAAGAAGGGCAAGCTGCCCCGGGCCACAGTGGAGAAGGAGTATGATCTGGAGTATGGAAGCGCAGTGATCGAGATCCACAAGGACGACGTGACGCCGGGCATGAAGGTAGTGCTCATAGACGACCTCATCGCCACCGGCGGCACCATCAGGGCGGCGGCAGAGCTTCTGGAGGAGCTGGGCGCCCAGGTGGTAAAGATCGTCTGCCTCATGGAGCTTCGGGGCCTGAAAGGCCGGGAGCTGCTGGAAGGCTATGATCTGGACACTGTGATCGCATACGACGGAAAATAAAGGCACTCAGCAAACGTAAGAGAGAGCGGCGCAAATGCCGCAGAAAAGAGGAAAAAATGGAAAAACTGTTTAAGCTGAAGGCACACAACACGGATGTGAAAACAGAGATCATGGCCGGTATCACCACGTTTATGACCATGGCGTACATCCTGGCTGTGAATCCCAGCATCCTGGGCGACGCGGGGATGGATCCCAACGCGGTGCTGATCGCCACGGCTCTGGCGTCCTTTATCGGCACCCTGTGCATGGCGTTTCTGGCCAATATGCCCTTTGCCCTGTCGGCCGGCATGGGACTGAACGCGTATCTTGCCTACACCGTTGTCATCGGCGGTATCGCTTCCTGGCAGGTTGCGCTGCTGGCCGTGTTCGTGGAAGGCCTCATTTTTGTTCTGCTGTCTCTGACCAATGTGCGGGAAGCGATCTTCAACGCTATTCCCATGAACCTGAAAAAAGGCGTGTCGGTAGGTATCGGCATGTTCATCGCCTTTATCGGTCTGCAGAACGCGGGACTTTCCGTGGCCTCCTCCACACTGGTGACCATCACCAGCTTTGTGGACAATTTTAATACGTCCGGTATCTGCGCTCTGCTGGCGGTGATCGGACTGTTCATCACAGCCATTCTGTACATAAAGAGAGTGAAAGGCGCTATCCTTATCGGCATCGTGGCTACCTGGGTGCTGGGCATGCTCTGTCAGCTGGTGGGGATCTACGTACCGGCTCCCGACGCGGGATATTACAGCCTGTTCCCCGCCGGTGTCGTCAGCGTTGATTTTTCCGCTCTGGGCAACACCTTCGGACAGTGCTTCCATGTGGATTTCAGTTCCGTGGGCATCATCAACTTTATCATCGTTATATTCTCTTTCCTGTTTGTGGATATTTTTGATACACTGGGCACTCTCATCGGCGTGGCGACTAAGGCGGATATGCTGGATGAAGAAGGCCATCTGCCCGGCATCAAGCCTGCTCTTTTGTCCGACGCCATAGCCACTACGGCAGGCGCTGTGCTGGGTACTTCCACTACCACCACATTTGTGGAGTCTTCCGCAGGCGTGGCAGTGGGCGGACGCACCGGCCTTACCGCTCTTGTGACCGGCCTGTTGTTTTTGGCAGCTACCCTGTTCTCCCCCATCTTTACGGCGATCCCTTCCTTTGCCACCGCTCCGGCGCTGATCATGGTGGGCTTCCTGATGTTTGGGGCGATCACGGATATTAAGTTTACCGAGGACAATATGACGGAAGCGATCCCCGCATACCTCTGCATCATCGCTATGCCGCTGTTCTACAGCATTTCCGAGGGTATTTCCATCGGCATTATCTCCTATGTAGTGCTCAATGCCATCTGCGGCAAGGCAAAGAAGGTAACGCCTCTCATGTATGTTCTGGCGGTGCTGTTCATTCTGAAATATATCTTCCTGTAAAAGGATCGGCAGTATAAAGTAACGATAGAAATTACAATGGCCGGAGGATCCGCGCTGTTAAAGCCCTGTGGGGCGAACGCGCGGATCTTCCGGCCTTATTCAGCAGTAGTCCGTGAAGTTGGAGAGGATAAAGTACAGCGCCGCGCCGACGACGGTCATCAGGAAGGGAAATGTCGTTTTCAGGCCGATGCTTAATGATACCGCAGGAGGGATTTTCTGTCAAAGTATTGTATCAAAAGGGTTTTTCATGTATACTGAAAGGCAGATATTATGTAAAGGAGCGTGGGGTTTTTGAAACCTCTGGAACAGACAGATCAGATCTATGTGATGTATTCGGCATGCACCAGCATGCCTTATGTATACCAGCAGCCGGACACGGCCTATGACCTTCTGCTGGTATTTGACAAAAAGGAAAACTACGACGCCTGCGCCGGGCAGTTTGCCGAGGAAAAGCGTCCGGTGCGCTGCGTAGAGTGCAAAAAGGCCCAGTATACCCAGTTCTTCACGGGTATGTATTATATCGGCGTGGACGGCGTGCTGCTGAATATGGGCGGGGAGGAGAAGACCTTCAGCCTGTCGGAGCTGGCGAAAAAGCCGGACTATGCTTCCATGCCGTCCCGCATGATGCAGCTGCAGAACGCCA
Organism: uncultured Lachnospiraceae bacterium; assembly: GCA_947623905.1. Classification (GTDB taxonomy): domain Bacteria; phylum Bacillota; class Clostridia; order Lachnospirales; family Lachnospiraceae; genus CANQHX01. Next base: position 55,868 of record CANQHX010000002.1, on the reverse strand, counting down.
GGCTCCAGCTGCCCATGCTTTATTTTCTTCAGGAGGTGCGGCGGCCGGTTCCGGCGGAGCAAAAGCGCGGTCTGGCGGCTATGGAGGAGGAGGTCATGACAAACCTGGCAAAGACGTCCTTCCTCATCCCCTACAAAATGATCCAAAACGGCAGCCAGAGCCAGGACCCTTCCAGACGGCAGGTGGAGATGCTTACCATACGGGACAAAGAGGGCAACCTGTTCCAGCCTCTGTTTACCGATGCCATGGAATTTGTAAAGTACAGCCAGCAGAAACAGCTGGAGTGCCTCATCGTGCCGTTCTGGGATCTGGATAAGTTCATGTATTCCAGGCTGAAGGGGTATATGATCAATCCTCTGGGCTGCAATCTCCTCATGGAGCGGCCTCAGTACGAACATGTAAAGAAAAATTTCAGCCCCGGCGGCAGCGGCGCCCGCGGAAATGCGTAAGTAGGCCGCGCTGTCCGTGCCGGAGGCGGAACGGAGCATACATGCCCTTTCGGATCGTAAAAACCGATATTACAAAAATGAAGACGGACGCCATTGTAAACATGGCAAATTATAAGCTGCGAATGACCGGCGGCATCTGCCAGGATATTTTTCTGGCGGCCGGCGCAGAGCGCATGGAGGCCGCCTGCAGGCGTATCGGGCGATGCGGGACGGGGCATGCGGTGATCACGCCGGGCTACCGGCTGCCTGCCAGATACGTGATCCACGCGGTGGGACCCGTGTGGCACGGCGGGAAAAGAGAAGAACGGCGGGAACTGGAGGACACCTACAACGCGGTGTTCCGCGCGGCACGTTCCAGACAGTGCAGAAGCGTTGCCCTGCCCCTTTTGTCTGTGGGGATCCACGGATATCCCGGGGAGGAGGCCATGGATGTGCTGATACAGTGCGTGGCCCGTCAGCTGTCCCATTCTCCCATGGAGATATGGCTTGTCGCGGAGGACGCCGGCCAGGTGTTTTTAAATGAACAGATCAAAAAAAATCTGGATTTCTATCTGGAATATTATTTCGAGGATCATTCTCCGGAAAGGACATCCCGGGCAGCGCAGCCCGGCGGCCTGGACAGAGAGTTCCGGGAGCTGCTGGCACTGTACCGCAGCGCCGACAGGGAGCAGGTGGCGACCCTGCGGGAGGAGCCCCGTCTGGACCTGCTGGGAAAGGAGATCGACGTGAACGCGTTTCTCCGTTCCGGCGGCGGAAAGTCCCGGAAAACAGAGGAGAAACGGCCGTCGGAAGAGGCGGGGAGCCGGAAAAAGGACGGCAGCATGTTTGCCCGGCAGCTTATGCGGCATATGGAGCAGAAAAGAGCCACATCCGGAGCGGTCTGCGCGGGAGCCAACCTCAGGCCGGGGGATATAAAGGTGTATTACCGGCGCAGGCCTCCGGTACCGGACATCCAGGAGGTGATGGCCTGGGCGGTGGGGCTGGGCCTGTCTATTGACGAGACACGGGACCTTCTTCAGAGCGCGGGATATTCCTTCAGCGCGGCCAGAAGATCTGACGTGATCCTGTGGTATTTTCTTGAGAACGGGATCTATGATATCCATCAGATCAACCGGGCATTGTTCGCCATGGGGCAGCCCCAGCTGGGAAGAATGTATGGGAAATCGCATTATCGCCCCTGAAAACTGTTGGGTCATGTGGCTTTGTGTTGATTTTTGGAAAAGCCGTGGGAGAGAGGTTACATAACATGCGGGAATCCCCTTAAAATAAGGAAAACAGGCCGTTTTTCGCAAAAAAATGATTTGTAACAAAAAGTTTAGAAATCTATTGCAAAAATGTCGGTAAAATGATAGAATATTAGCAAAACACAAAAAAAACAACATAAACAAACATATAAGGAGGAAGTTTCAATGGCAGTAAACGAATTTGAAATCAAAAAGCAGATCTGCGAGATCGGTAAGAGGATCTACGACAGAAACATGGTTGCCGCCAATGACGGCAACATCTCCGTAAAACTCAATGACAATGAGTTTTTATGTACGCCTACCGGCGTGTCCAAGGGATTTATGACCCCTGAGTACATCTGCAAGGTGGACAAGGAGGGCAATGTGATCCAGGCAAACGGCAATTTCAAGCCTTCTTCAGAGATCAAGATGCATATGCGCGTGTACAAGTGCAGACCGGACGTAGGCTCTGTGGTACATGCCCATCCTACCTTTGCTACCGCTTTTGCCATTGCAGGCATCCCTCTTACTGAGCCTATCATGCCGGAGGCAGTCATTGCCCTGGGCTGCGTACCCATCGCCGAGTACGGCACTCCTTCCACAACGGAGATCCCCGACGCGGTAGAGAAGTACCTGCCTTACTATGACGCGGTGCTGCTGGAGAACCACGGCGCGCTGTCCTACAGCGTGGATCTGCTGTCCGCATATCACAAGATGGAGTCTCTTGAATTTTACGCCGAGCTGCTGTACAAGGCACGTCAGCTGGGCGGCCCCAAGGCTCTGTCCCATGAGCAGGTGCTCCGCCTGTATGAGATCCGCCGTCAGTTCGGTCTTCCCGGCAAGCATCCCGCAAATCTGTGCGCGGAGCTGGGTGGCAAGTGCGGCGGCGGCTGCCACGGCTGCCACGGCGAGAGCGCTGCAGGCGCAAGTGACGCGGACGTGGAGAAGCTGGTTGCGGAAGTGACAAAGAAGATTTTAGCGCAGATGAAATGAGAAAACGCGGCGCGTTATTCTCGGCGAGATTTGCCTGACGGCAAACTCGGCAAGACAGGAGGTATATGAATGGCTTTGAATGAACAGGAGATTCAGAGAATTGTTCGTGACGTCATAAACGGCATTCAGGCCAATACCGGATCCGCACAGGGCGGCGGGCAGCTCATGGGCATCTTTGACAATGTAGAAGACGCCATCGCCGCCGCGAAGAAGGCACAGAAGGAGATCCAGCCCATGCCCCTGGAGTTTAGGGAGAAGATCATCGCCAATATCCGCAAAAAGATCATGGAAAATGCCAGAGCCTTTGCGGAGCTGGGCGTGAAGGAGACCGGCATGGGAAATGTGGGCCACAAGATCCTGAAGCATCAGCTGGTGGCGGAGAAGACCCCCGGCACGGAGGATCTGTCCACACAGGCGTGGTCCGGCGACCGGGGCCTGACTCTTGTGGAGCAGGGACCCTTCGGCGTGATCGGCGCCGTGACCCCTTCCACCAATCCTTCCGAGACGGTGCTGTGCAATACCATCGGTATGCTGGCCGCCGGAAACTCGGTGGTGTTCGCGCCCCATCCCGGCGCGAAGAACGTATCCAATATGGCCATTGACCTGGTGAACCGGGCCTGCGTGGAGGTAGGCGGCCCCGCCAATCTGGCGGTGGCGGTAGCCGAGCCCAGCATCGAGGTGAGCCAGACTATATTCAAACATAAAGATATCAGCCTTCTGGTGGCTACCGGCGGTCCCGGCGTGGTGACCACGGTGCTGTCTTCCGGCAAGCGGGCCATGGGCGCCGGCGCCGGCAATCCCCCCGTACTGGTGGATGAGACGGCCAACATCCCCAAGGCGGCAGAGGATATCGTAAACGGATGTACATTTGACAACAACCTGCCCTGCATCGCGGAGAAAGAAGTGGTGGCGGTGGATTCCATCGCCGACGAGCTGATCTCCTGCATGAAGCAGACCGGCTGCTATTATGCCAGCGACGATGAAGTGGACAGGCTTGTGAAGACGGTGCTGGTAGAGAAGAATGGCAAGCGCATCTTAAACCGTAAGTGCGTGGGCCGGAGCGCAAAGGTGCTTTTGGGCATGATCGGCGTGGAGGCCGGTCCCGACGTGCGCTGCATCATCTTCGAGGGGGACAAGAAGCATCCCCTTATCGATACGGAGCTGATGATGCCTATTCTGGGTATCGTCCGGGTAAAGGATGTGGACGAGGGCATTGAGACCGCTGTGGAACTGGAGCACGGCAACCGCCATTCCGCTCACATGCATTCCACCAACGTACAGAACCTTACCAGATACGGCAAGGCGCTGGATACGGCTATCTTCGTGAAGAACGGCCCTTCCTACGCGGCGTTGGGCTTCGGCGGCGAAGGGTATCCTACCTTTACCATCTGCAGCCGTACCGGCGAGGGACTCACCTCCGCCAAGACCTTTACCAAGAGCAGAAGATGCGTCATGTGCGACGCGCTGTGCATCCGGTAGGAAAGTAAATGCTGTAAAGACAGCGGATTGGAGAACAGAGTATGGATATGAACAATATTGAGAGTATCGTGCAGCAGGTGCTGGCAGAGATGCGCAGCTCCGGCTCCATGCCTTCGGCGGGCGGCGCTTCTGTGGGCCCCATCCCCGCCAAGTCCCGTGTGGCAATGCTCACATCCACCGGCCACTTTGATATCCAGGAGTACGCTATCCCTGAGGTGGGGGATGACGACGTGCTGGTGAAGGTGGAGGGCTGCGGCGTGTGCGGCACAGACGCCCACGAGTTCAAACGGGATCCCTTCGGCCTCATCCCCGTGGTGCTGGGACATGAAGGCACCGGCACCATCGTAAAGATGGGCAAGAATGTAAAGAAGGATTCCGCCGGAAAAGATCTGCATCTGGGTGACAAGGTAGTTACCTGCATGATCTTCAAGGACAACCCTGACATCACCATGTTTGACTTAAACAAGCAGAACGTAGGCGGCGCCGACGTGTACGGCCTCCTGCCTGACGACGACGTGCATTTGAACGGATGGTTTGCTGATTATCTCCTTGTGCGGGGCGGCTCCACCATCTTCAACGTAAGCGATCTGGATCTGGACAGCCGGATCCTCATCGAGCCCTGCGCCGTGCTGATCCACGCGGTGGAGCGGGCGAAGACCACCGGGATCCTCCGGTTCAACAGCAGGGTAGTGGTACAGGGCTGCGGCCCCATCGGCCTTATCTGCATCGCCATCTTAAAGACCATGGGCATCCAGAACATCGTGGCTGTGGACGGCGAGGAGAAACGGCTCTCCTTCGCAAAGGAGATGGGCGCCGGCAATACGGTGAACTTCAAGGACCACAAGGGCATCGAGGCCCTGACGGAAGCGGTAAAGAACGCGTTCGGCGGCTATCTGGCAGATTTCGCGTTCCAGTGTACCGGTTCTCCCGTGGCACACTCCAACATTTACAAATTCATCCGCAACGGCGGCGGTCTTTGTGAATTGGGCTTCTTTATCAACGGCGGGGACGCTACCATCAATCCCCACTTTGACATATGCTCCAAGGAGATCACCACGGTGGGTTCCTGGGTGTACACCCTGCGGGATTACGCCACTACGTTTGATTTCCTGAAGAGCGCCAAGGACATCGGCCTTCCCATGAGCAAGCTGATCACCCACCGGTTCCCTCTGGAGAAGATCAACGAGGCCCTGGAGACCAACCTGGCCATGGAAGGACTGAAGATCGCCATTGTGATCAACAGCTGACAGTAAGGCAGAATTGAGGTGTGGGTATGGAAGCGACAGGATTGCTGGAGGTATACGGATGCGTGGCGGCGTTTGTGGCGGCGGAGGCTGCCTGCAAGACCGCGGACGTGACCATAGACGCTCTGGACAAGAATAAGCCCGCCAATGCAGACGAACTGCCGGTGCCCCTTGTGATGATCGTGAAGATGAGGGGCAGCGTGGCTGCCGTGGAGGCGGCCATGGACGCTGCCGAGGCGGCGGCAAAAAAGACCACAGGCGTTGTGAGCCGATACATCATCGCCAATCCCACCGAGGACACGGAAAAATTGTTGAAACTCAGCGCCATATAAGGTATAATTTCAGGTAGTATGTAAATTTTTTGCCGGCGGTCTCAGGGCGGCACGGCGTTGAACATGAAGGACTTAGGAATTTAAGATTTAAGGAGGATATGATTATGACACAGGAAGCTTTGGGCATGGTTGAGACACGCGGACTGGTGGCTTCTATCGAGGCAGCCGATGCAATGGTAAAATCCGCAGACGTAAGGCTGGTAGGAACTGAGAAGATCGGCAGCGGACTGGTGACCGTTATGGTGCGGGGCGATGTAGGCGCCGTACAGGCAGCTACTGACGCAGGCGCTGCAGCAGCCGGCAAGCTGGGCGAGCTGGTGGCAGTACATGTGATCCCCAGGCCCCATTCTGATGTGGAGAAGATCCTGCCCCTGATCAAATAATCAATGTATGTAACGCAGCACAGGAACGAGGTTTGCATGAAAGCACTTGGACTCATTGAATTACCTAATCTGGCAGACGCGGTGGAAGCGCTGGACATTATGCTCAAGACAGCGGATGTGCGGTTTCTCACCTGGGAAAAGAAGCTCGGCGGACGTCTTGTGACCATTTTTATACAGGGTCAGGTCTCCGCGGTGAACGCGTCTGTGGAGACTGCCCTGGCCAGGGCAAAGGGAAATATCGTAGCCCACGCGGTCATCGCCAATCCTCATGAGGAGACCATGAAGCTGGTGGCGAAGAGTGCTGCGAGAAACGGCTTTGGCAAGATAACATATTAAACCAATCCAACAGTGAATATTATAAGGAGGTAACACTATGGAACTGCAGGCTTTAGGTATGGTTGAGACACGTGGTCTGGTAGCTTCTATCGAGGCAGCCGATGCAATGTGTAAGGCAGCAAATGTAACGCTGATCGGCACGGAGAAGATCGGCAGCGGACTGGTAAGCGTTATGGTGCGGGGCGACGTAGGCGCCGTAAAGGCAGCTGTTGAGGCTGGTTCCGCATCCGCGGCAAAGCTTGGCGAAGTGATCGCCGTACATGTGATCCCCAGGCCCCATTCTGATGTGGAGCAGATCCTGCCCACACTGAACTGAGAGCGTACTGAATAGTGACCGGCAGGAAAGACCCCCAGGGGTTTTTCCTGCGTTCTTTATCGTGCAACAGGAAAGGCTATGGCTATGGATGAACAAAAATTGGTGGAGCTGATCACCCGGCAGGTAGTGCAGCAGGTGAACGGCCTTGGCGGCTATGATTCCGGCGACCGGATCCCCATCGGCGTTTCCGCCCGCCACGTGCATCTCACCAGGGAGCATGTGGAGGCGCTGTTTGGCAAAGGGTATCAGTTACATAAGAAAAAAGAGCTTATGGGCGGACAGTACGCGGCGGAAGAGTGCGTCACCCTTGTGGGCACCAAGCTCCGCGCCATTGAGAATGTCCGCATTTTAGGACCGGAGCGGAAGGCTTCCCAGGTGGAAGTGGCCAAGACCGACGCCATTCGTCTGGGCCTGAATCCCCCTATCCGGGAGTCCGGCAATATCGCGGGCTCCGCGCCCATTGCCCTGGTAGGACCCCAGGGAGTGTTGTATCTGAAGGAAGGCTGCATCATCGCGAAGCGGCACATCCATATGTCTCCGGAAGACGCCGCCAGGTTTGGCGTGAAGGACGGGGATACGGTGAAGGTGCGCTTTGACAACGGCCGGGGCGGTGTGTTTGAAGGGGTGCAGATCCGGGTAGACAAATCCTTTACTCTGGAGATGCACATTGATACCGACGAGGCAAACGGCCTGAACGTAGGCAAGGATACGGGTATTCTCATCAAATAACTGTTTTTCGGTGTCCCTCCGGGGACATGGAGGAGAATATGATAATCGGTAAAGTGGTAGGTACGGTGATCTGTACCAGAAAAAATCCCAAACTGGTGGGCAACAAGTTTCTCATCGTTGACCCCATGGAAAAGATGAAAGGGTATGTGGGCGACCGCATCGTGGCAGTGGATGATGTGGGCGCCGGCATTCATGATATTGTGCTCGTATCCACAGGCAGCGCCGCGCGGATGGCATGCGACGTGACCACTTCTCCCGTGGACGCCTGTATCGTGGGTATCGTGGACGATCCCAACAAGATCGTGATCGTGGAACAGTAACCAAAGCAGATCAGTGGGGGATGGTATCAGATGAACATAAATGAGTTGAAGAGCGCTCTGCAGGAGGGCGGCGTAGTAGGCGCAGGCGGCGCCGGGTTCCCCACCTACGCCAAGCTTTCCGATCAGGCAGAGACGGTGATCATGAACTGCGCGGAATGCGAACCGCTGATGAAGGTGGACCGCCAGCTCGTGACGGAATATGTGAAAGAAATACTGGGCGGCATGAACATGCTGGTGGAGACGCTTGGCGCAGGGGAAGGGATCCTTGCGGTAAAGAAGTCTTATACCGCCGCTATCGACGCCGTCAACAGTTGTATCAGTGAATATCCCAGATTAAGATTACATATATTACCGGACATTTATCCTGCCGGAGATGAAGTGGTGACCATATACGAGTGCACCGGGAAAGTGGTGCCTCAGGGCAAGATCCCCATTACCGTGGGATGCGTGGTGGTCAATGTGGAGACGGTGCTGAATCTGTACCGCAAGGTGACTGACGGGACCAATGTGATCCACAAGTTCCTCACGGTGGCCGGGCTGGTAAACCGCCCGGTGACGCTGGAAGTGCCGGTAGGCGTTACGGTGAGATCTCTCCTGGAGATGGCCGGGGGGACTTCCACAGATGAGTACGTGCTCCTGATGGGCGGCCCCATGACCGGGCGGATCTGTACGGAGTCAGATGTGGTGACGAAGACTACGAAGGCGGTTCTTGTACTGCCTCCGGATTGTCCTCCCATTCTTCACAGGCGCAGCAGCACCCGCCATGATATCCGGAACGCCATGAGCGTGTGTTCTCAGTGCTCTATGTGCACATCGCTGTGCCCCAGAAATCTTCTGGGCGGCGCCATCAAGCCCCATGAGTTCATGCGGGCCCTGGCCAACGGACTTACCTCTTCCGATGTGACCAACACCTATCTGAATTCATTTTTCTGTGTATCCTGCGGTCTGTGCGAGATGTATTCCTGTCATCAGGGGCTTTCTCCCAGAAAGCTGTTGGATGAGTATAAGGCGGGCTTGAGAGCCGCGGGCGTGCAGCCTCCTGAGAGGGAGATGAAGCCTGTGGATCTTCACCGGGAAGACCGGAAAGTGCCGGAGCACCGTCTGGTGCAGCGGCTGGGCCTTGCCGGATTTGACGTGCCTGCGCCTCTGCAGTCTGGAAAGGACGCGTCGGAAGTGACGCTGCTCCTTCGCCAGAGCATCGGCGCACCCTGCGTGCCCTGTGTAAAGGCAGGGGATGTGGTGTCGGCAGGTCAGATCGTGGGCCGGCCTCCGGAGGGCGCGCTGGGCGTCTGCCTTCACGGGAGCATTGACGGCACCGTAGCGGAAGTGACAGATCAGGCAATTATCATCAGGAGGTGAGCGTGACGATGAAAAAAGCCATTGGAATGGTAGAGTACAAGACCGTTTCCACCGGTGTGAAGGCCGCCGATATTATCGTAAAGACGGCGGATGTGGAGCTTTTGCAGGCCCAGACTGTGTGCCCCGGCAAATTCATTGTCATGTATGCCGGAGACCTGAGCGCCGTGCGGGCGGCAACGGACGCCGCGCAGCGGCCGCATGAATCCATCTTCCGGGCTCTCACCTGCACAAGTGATATCGGCGATGTGAAGGCGCTGGGCGTACTGGAGACGTTCACCGCGGCGGCCATTATCGTGGCGGCGGATCACGCGGCAAAGACCGCCGACGTGGAGCTGTTTGAGATCCGGGTGGCAAGGGGCATGTGCGGCAAATCCTATCTGTTCCTCACCGGAACGGTGGCGGCAGTCACTGAGGCCATTGCCTCCGCGGCGGCAAAAGTGGGGGAGGATGGCGTGCTCCTGGACACGGCAGTGATCCCGAACCCCTCCAGGGACTTTGTAAAGACATTGATCTAGGAAGATCTGAGGTATCAGTTACAGTTATCATATTTTTGAACGCGATATCTTTGATGGAGTGGAGTGTTTGGCCACTCCATCGTTTTGAGTTTGCCTGCGGGCCGGTCTGTTCTTTGTGAAGAAGTGAGGTTATTATGCTGGAAAAGGAACATATGAATATTCTGGAGAGGAAGGCGTCTGTGCTCATTGACGCGCTGCCCTACATCCGGGATTTTAACCAGAAGATCGTGGTCATTGTATATGACTGCGTGGAAGAACTGTCAGGGGTAGCTGAGCGGGAGCTCATGCAGGATATTGTTATCTTAAAATCCGTGGGCATGAAACCTGTGGTAGTTCACGGGTGCCGCATGGGCATGGACAAATTCCGGGAAAATAAACGGATCGCGAAGCTCATCGAGCTGAGCGGCGTAAAAGCTATCGGTATCTGCGGCGTGGATTACCAGACGCTGGATATGATGGTGGCAAACGGTTATATCCCCGTGGTGGTGCCCAACGACATCGACAATGAAAATGAGGATATCAACCAGCGGGATACCGCGGTGGAGATCGCGGTGAACATGGGCGCCGACAAGCTGATCTTCCTTTCGGGAGAGCGGGGGATCCCGGTCCGTCCCCATGAGGACGCCGTGGAGGGCGCCGGGGACGGAGATCCTTTCTATGGCGCAGGCGAGGATGCGGAGGACGCGGCAGAAAGCGCGCAGGTGTATTCCTTCCTCACGCTGGAGCAGCTGGGGGAGATGCCGGTGGAAAGCTACAGCCCGTATATGCAGGATTGTATCCGCTGCGGCACGGAAGCGGTGAAAAAGGGGGTTCACCGAGTCCATGTCATTGACGGAGGCGTGAAGAACGCGTTGCTTTTGGAACTGTTCAGCAAGAGCGGCATCGGCACCGTGATCATGGAGGATACCGCGGGCTGGTACGACCATGAGAAGGACTGAGGACAGGGAGAACAAAGTATTTAGAAAGAAGGTATGAATGGGATGATGGATTCTGCCATGAATCAGGATCCGGCGGACGCATGGGATTCCACCATGTTTCTGTACCGCTCGGCACTGAAAAAGGTCAATACAAAGATAGAAATACTGCGGGACGAATTCAGCAGTTTACATAAATATAACCCGATCGAACATGTGACATCCCGGATCAAGTCTCCGGAGAGCATTGTAAAGAAGCTGCGGCACTACGGCAGGGAGATCAACATTGAAAATATGGTGGAGTGCGTGAAGGACATTGCCGGACTGCGGGTCATCTGCTCCTTTACGACGGATATCTACACCATTGCCAGTATGCTGGAGGCCCAGACGGACGTGAAGATACTGGGCATCAAGGATTATATCCGCAATCCCAAGCCAAACGGCTACAGGAGCTATCATATGCTCATCTCCATCCCTATTTTCACGTCCGACAACGTGGTGGATGTGAAGGTGGAGATACAGATCCGCACCATCGCCATGGATTTCTGGGCCAGCCTGGAGCACAAGATCCATTACAAGTTTGAGGGCAACGCCCCCGATTATATGTGGGAGCAGTTAAAAGAGTGTGCCGATATCGTGTGGGAGCTGGACAGCCGCATGCTGTCCCTGAACCAGAAGATCCTTCAGGCCGAGGTACCGGACAGATCGCGGGAGACAGCCGCCACTGTAGAGACCGATGTGATAAAGCTGGCAGTGCCGGACAACAGCGGGGAGACGGCATAAAAGAGAGCGTGTAAATGGTCCGGCAGGCCGGAGATTTTGAAGAAATAAATTATTGACACCCGATCTTAAAAGGTGTAGAATTACACTAGAAAGTGTAATTCTACACCTTTTTTGCCCAATAGAAAAATGCGCGGGCCAAGGGAATGGATGGCGACACTTTTTGCGCCGTCAGGCGGCATTTTTGCAAGGAGGTAAAAACATGTCTTTTTTGGCAGCGATAGTTCTGATGATAATCGGAATTTTATTATGCGAGATCATTAATGAGAAACGCAGGCTATTTGCGGTTATTTTATTGATCTCCATGTTTTTGATCAGTAATCTGATCTTTCTGCAATGGGAATTCGTAAGCGGCAGTGGATCGACTTTTCAGAAAACTTGTATTTCCGCTTTGTTTTTGGTATTTTTAATAAACATTACAATTTGCAGCAAAGAGAACTTATTGTTACTTAAAATACAGGCAGTTGTTTCCTGCTGCATTTTCGTGGCTGAAATATGGAAGCTGTTTATTATATGGAACGATAATGTGGAGTTTATTTTATTCCAGCCGATCATTTTTGCATTCACTGCACCCCTTGCAGGATTTATTTACAAGCCATCTATGGAATTTATCGGTGTGATCGTTTCTTTGGGCTGGCTCTTTTCGTTATTATTTCTGATAAAAAAGCTAAACACATTCGTTAAAAAAATAAGATTTGGGAGCAGGGAAAAATGATGTCTGTTGTCTATATCATAGTTCTTATGGCAGCCGGTATCGGAGCCTGCCGTTTCGTCTGTGAAACCACAAAGCCGCTTGCTGTGGTACTGTATTTTTGTATGATGATACTTGCGGATCTCACGATGCTGTTATCGTGGAACAGCGCGTCGGGCGGATATGGCGGCGTGGTGCGTCTGGCCGCCACTCTGCTGTTTGCTGTGTTTCTGGCGGTATTGTCCCGGCGGATCCGCGACATGGGCGGGCTGGTGAGATTTCAGATAGTCATGGCGTCTTTGACGCTGTTTTTCTGCATCTTTGCCGTTCTTGTATGGTTTGGCATTTTGCCGTACATGCCGGGCATATTTGCTCCCGGAGCGCTGTTTTTCGCGGCGCCCCTTTTCGGATTTACCGATGGCGTGCATCTGGGGCTTCCTGCCGTGGCAGTTCCCGTTGTGTGGCTGGCGTGGAGCTGCGTCCGGATGGCGCGGCTTTCCCGGCAGACGAAACAGGAAGGAAATAAGCAGGAAAAAGACCAGACGGATCATTATTTTAAAAAAAGGTGTAACAAAATAAAACAAACCGTGTCATAATAGACAGAAGGTATTATGGGCATAGCAGAGACCGGGTCGTATGCTGCCCACGGATATTTTTTAGAAAATGATTTTTTTGCGTTATTATTTATATTGACATAAATAATAAATAGTGATATATTTTGCTAAACAGATCAAAAGGGAGGGAGCCCATGAAGATCAGACGGAAAAAAACCATGCTGGCAGTTCTGACAGTGGCCGTATTGGCCGGGGCGTTTGCCGGCTGCGGCGGGAAGAAAGCTGTGTCCATCGCTCTGCCGAAGGAGACAGACGGGAGAAGCCAGTTCGAGGATCTGCCTGTCTGCCCGTATGAGAAGGAACCGCTGCCGGTTTCCTATGACGACAAGCAGCTGTACGGAGAAATATACAGGCCCCAGACAGACGGCAGCGCGCCCCTGGTCATCTATGCCACCGGGTTCTGCGGCAGCTATACAGATGGCCGCAGATACGGAGAACTGCTGGCGTCCCATGGCATAGCCGTGTACTGCTTTGATTTCTGGGGCGGAAATATGGCCAGCGCAAGCGGCGGTGATATTATGGAAATGTCCGTGATGACGGAGGCCGCTGATCTGGAAGCGGTGATCGATGCTGCGTCCGGCTGGGATTTCGCGGATCCGGACAGGATCGTGGTGATGGGGCTCAGTATGGGCGGCGAGGCGGCGGCCATTGCCGTCGGCAGGCATCCGGATCAGGTGGCGGCCCTTGTGTTGTTTGCCCCGGCCTTCGGCAAGCCGGATTATGCGCGAGAGACATGGTCGTCCCCGGAAGAGATACCGGAGGTGATCTATTTTGGAAAAAACGACGATAAGACCGCTGTGGGACAGAATTTTTACGCCGATCTGTGGGAGATAGACGAGTGGGAGGAAATGGATGATTTTATTGGTCCGGTGCTGATGATCCATGGCAATGAGGACCAGACCGCTTCCTTCCGGCTTTCCAAAAAGGCGTTCAGCAGATATAAGAACGGCGTGTTTTACGTGGTAAATGGCGGAGGACACGGCATGTTTGATACCTATTTCAGTTTTTTCTCCGATTATGTGTATGATTTTCTGGAAGACAACGAACTGCTGGCCCGCTGAACAGGGAAGCCTGAAAAAGTCCGGTTTCCAGGCCCTTCGGCGGTATGAACGTTTTGGAATGGCAGTTATAGAATGGAGGTTGTGATGAAGAAAACAGGTATTCCCGCGCTGACTAACGTAGAATTGAAGATCATGGGCGTTCTCTGGGAGAAGGATGCCCCTGTGACCATACAGGAGATCTCCGCTGCCTTGAAGGCGGAGAAGCTGAGCCCGGCTTCTGTGACCCAGGCCATGAACCGTCTGGTGGCCAAAGGCGGGGCGGCGGTGCATGAGCATGTTCTGGTGTCCAATGTGTACGCCCGTACCTTCCGGCCCTGCTTTGACAGAGAGACGTACCTGGGAGCTGAGCTTTCCCGGCTGCAGAAAAGCGTGTGGGGAAGCGGAAAAAGAAATGTGACGGCGCTGGTGGCCGCCCTTCTGGAGGACGACGGGGAGGAGGCCATGACGGAAGAGGAAGTGGAGGAGCTGGAAAGGCTCATCCGGGAAAGGAAGCGCCGTGGATAGTTCGTTTTTTGCTCTTGTAGCCAGATGTCTGTTCTGTTCCGCCATGCTCCTGTTTTTGTGTCTGTATGGCAGCAGCCGCAGGATCGTAAGGCTGGCGGGGCCGGGGTGCGTCATGCTTCTCATGGCAGCATGTATCCTGCGGCAGACGCTGCCCTTTGGATTTTCCTATGTATATGATGAAAGGCTCACATTTCTGACGGAGCCGGTGCGCCGGTTCCTTGTGTTCCCTGTCTTTTCCGGCCGTGAGATGGCTTTTTTCAGCGGAAGGACCGTCCTTTTTGGCGGCGTGATCCGGGTGTGGCATGTGCTCACCGCTGTCTGGGTCATAGGGGCCGTCCTGGTACTTTTGCATAAGGTTCATAATTATCGGGCATTTCGCCGTGTGACAGCGGCCATGGAGGAGGAGCCGTGGGAAAAGCTGCTGGCGAACCATGGCCTGGAAAAAGAGACGTTCAGAGATTTGGAAAAGGTACGGCTTGTCCGGTCCCGGCAGTTTCGGACGCCGTTTCTCACAGGGATACGCCGCCCCTGTCTGATCCTGCCCGCGTCATCCTGCAGCCGGGAACAGCTCTATTACATTCTGCTTCACGAGGAGGGGCATCTGCGCAGCCATGATATTTTCCGGAAAGGAGTCATGGAGCTTTTTTGTGTCCTGTACTGGTGGGATCCCGTCATGTGGTACGTCAGAAAAGTGTTTTTCCGCCTGACGGAACTGGACAACGACAGGAGGATCACCGCCGGGATGACGGAGGCGGAGCGGACACGGTATATGGAATGCCTGTGCGCCGCGGCGGCAGGGGGACAGGACGGACTTTTCTTCGGGGCGGCGTTTGACAGGGGCAATTTCCGGGAACTGAGGAGAAGGATAGAACTGATAGGCGATGGGCGTCCGCGGGTAAGGTGGCTGAAGGCGCCGCTGTTTTTGCTCACATGCCTGTGGATGGTGTTGGCGTCCTCTTATATTGACGTGCCCGGGGGCTGGGCAAAGCTGTACGGACTTAGGCGCGTTACGCCCCGCACTACCTGTTTTGTGGAGAATAACGGCGGTTATGACATGTACATATGGGGCACTTTTGCCTGCACGGCAGACAGTCCGGAGATCCTCCCCGGCGCGGCGGTGTATCACAGTCTCCAGGAGGCCGCACGTCACATAAAAACACACAATGAGTAAACATACATAAAATATATTGATTTGCTGATGGTGTTATGATAAAATTCAAATAAAGAAAAACGGATGCTTTTATGAACAGCAAAATAAAAGATACAGGTAACGGTCAGGTTTTTTATAAAAGACAGTGTGTATGATAATGTCAAAGGATCATACTTTCTAAAAAGAGAAAAGAATGGATATACGACAAAAAAAGAGTCTGGAAGCGGTGAAAAAATTTCGGCTTTTGGATGATTCCTTTATGACGATCGTGTTTGATCATAATGTAAAAGCAACAGAGCTGCTTTTGCGGGTCATCTTGAACCGTAAAGATCTGAAAGTCACGGAAACCGTCGCACAAAGATATTATAAAAATCCCGCTTCGGATGGCCATTCCATTCGCCTTGATATTGAAGCAAAGGATGACGCCGGAAAGTGTTATGATATTGAAGTACAGCAGGACCCGGAAGGGGCAATTCCCCAGAGGGCGCGGTTTTACAGCAGTATGATAGATGTGAGGATGCTGAAAGCCGGACAGGATTATCTGCGGCTGCGGGATTCTTTTGTTATTTTCATATCTGAAAAAGATGTAATGGGAGCAGGCATCTCTCTGTATCATATAGACCGCAGGATAAAAGAGACTGACAGCTCTTTTGGGGACGGCTCCCATATCATATACGTGAACGGGGATTACAGAAATGATACGGATCCGGTGGGAAGATTGATGCACGATTTCAGATGTACGGATGCCAGAGATATGTATGATCCGCTGCTGGCAGAGACAGTAGCTTATTACAAGGAAACAGAAGGAGGACATGACGTTTTGTGTAAGATAATGGAGGATCTGTGGAGAGATGCAGAAAAAGAAAGATCAGAGGATATCGCCCGTGATATGATACGGCTGGGAAACATGTCTTATGAGACCATTGCGGAACTGACAAGGCTGACTGAGGAAGATGTAAAACGACTTGCGGAGCTGCAGCCTGCGTAAATATACGGATGATCAGGGTGGCCTAAACATGGCCCTTGTCGCGTAAATGCTCCGGAGTGGAGCATGGTATGAAACGGGAAAAAATGGAACAGGATGTGTAGGAAGCCCTGCGGAAGCGGCTTCCTTTTATTTTCACGGAAACCTCATGAGGCCGCATTGAACGAAAAGGACGGGAGAAGTATTTTCTTGTGTTTAAACCGTGGGTTTGTTATAATGTTTTCATATGATAGAAAGCGTATGGATCCATGAATAACAGAGAATATCCTACAAAGGAACTGCTGCGCCGGTTTGTCCCTTATTATAAGCCTTATCGGAAGACTATGATCCTGGACCTGTTCTGCGCTGCCCTGACCACCGTATGCGAGCTGGTGCTGCCGCTGATCATGCGGTACATCACCAACGAGGCGCTGGCGGACGCTGCGGCGCTGTCCGTCCGCACAGTGGGGCTGTTATCCCTGCTGTACCTGGGCCTGCGGGTCATTGACTGCTGCGCCAATTATTATATGGCGGATATGGGCCACGTGATGGGAGCGCGCATCGAGACGGACATGCGGCGGGACGCCTACGGTCATCTGCAGCAGCTGTCCAATACCTATTACAACAATACGAAGGTGGGCCAGATCATGGGACGGATCACCAACGATCTGTTTGACGTGACGGAATTTGCCCACCATTGCCCGGAGGAGTTTTTCATTGCCTTTGTGAAGGCTGTGGGCGGGTTCCTCATACTGGGCACCATCAATCTGCTGCTGACGGTGATCATTTTCCTCATCGTCCCGGTGATGCTCGTGATCTGCATGGGGCTCAACCGGAAAATGAAGTCCGCCTTTGCCAGGCAGCGCAACCAGATCGGAGAGCTCAACGCCCGCATCGAGGACAGCCTTCTGGGGCAGAAGGTAGTAAAGGCCTTTACCAATGAAGATCTGGAGCAGGAAAAGTTTAAAAAGGACAATCTGCACTTTTTCGGCATTAAAAAGGAAACGTACCGTTACATGGCGGCTTTCCAGACGACCACCCGTTTCTTTGACGGCGTCATGTATCTGGCGGTGATCCTCGCGGGCGGCATTTTCCTGTCAAAAGGATGGATCTCCCCCGGCGATCTGGTGGCCTATCTGCTGTACGTCACTACCCTTATCGCTACCATTCGCCGGATCATTGAGTTCGCGGAGCAGTTCCAGCGCGGCATGACGGGCATTGAGCGGTTCCTGCAGATCATGGACGCGGACATTGAGATCTTTGATGAGCCGGACGCCGTGGAAGTGAAGGAACTGAAGGGGGATATCGTATTTCACGATGTGACCTTTGAATATCCCGACGACCACAACATGGTATTCCGGCATCTGAACCTGACCATCCATCCCGGGGAAAAGGTTGCCGTGGTGGGACCCTCCGGCGGCGGAAAGACGACCCTGTGCAATCTGATCCCCAGATTTTACGATACAACGGAAGGCGCCATTACCATTGACGGTATGGACATCCGGCATATCCGGCTGAAAAGCCTGCGGGGGCACATCGGCATCGTCCAGCAGGACGTGTATCTGTTTTCCGGCACGGTGTATGAGAACATAGCCTACGGCCGGCCCGGCGCATCCCGGGAGGAAGTGACGGAGGCGGCCAGGAAGGCCGGGGCCGATGCATTTATCCGGGAACTGAAGGACGGCTACGACACCTACGTGGGTGAGCGGGGCGTAAAGCTGTCCGGCGGCCAGAAGCAGCGCATCAGCATTGCCAGAGTGTTTCTGAAAGACCCGTCCATTATCATTCTGGACGAGGCCACCAGCGCTCTGGACAATGAGAGCGAATATATTGTATCAAAATATCTGGCGGACCTGTCGGTGGGCCGTACCACCCTGACCATTGCCCACAGGCTGTCCACCATCAAAAACGCGGACCGCATACTGGTGCTCACCCAGGACGGCATTGCCGAGGAGGGCACTCACGCGGAGCTGTTGGCGCTGGGCGGTATTTACAGCCAGTATTACCGCACGGCGGCCATGGAGTGACCAGGTGATAGCGCGGCAGCGCTGACAACAGATCAAGAATGGAGGTAAGATCATGCTGACAGATACTACAAGATCCCCTTATGCCAAGCTGCACCCCCTGCCCTGCGGGGACGTGAAGTGGACAGGCGGTTTCTGGAAGGACGCCACGGACAGCTGCAACGCGAAGACCGTGCCCCATCTCCAGAAAATGTTTGAGACTCCCACCATCAGCCATGTGGTGGAAAATTTCCGCATCTGCGCGGACCCGGACAACCACAGCAAGCACCACGGCACGGTGTTCGGCGACGGCGACTTCTACAAGTGGATGGAGTCCGCTACCTACGCGGCGGTGGCCAACAACGACCAGGCGCTGCTGGACAAGCTGGAGGATTATGTGACGCTCATCGGCAAGGCCCAGCAGCCGGACGGATATCTGTCCACCAAGCAGATCATTGCCGAGCGCAACGGCACCGGCAAGCGCATGGGGGATATCAATGAATTTGAAGTGTACAACATGGGCCACATGTTTACGTCGGCCTGTGTGTATTACCGGCTCACCGGCAGGGATTCCTTCCTGAAGATCGCGGCAAAAGCGGCAGATTATCTGGAAAATATGTATAAGGAGGCCCTGGAGAAGAACGAAGTGCAGACGGCGGTGTGTCCTTCCCATTACATGGGGCTCATCGAGATGTACCGGACTACCGGGGAAAAGCGGTATCTGGATCTGGCCCGGACGGCCATTGAAGCAAGAGATAAGGTACAAAACGGTCTGGACGACAATCAGGACCGTCTGCCCTTAAAGACCCACAAGAAGATCGTGGGCCATGCGGTGCGGGCCACCTATCTGTACGCCGGCGTGGCAGACGGGGAATATCTGGAGATGCTCCATCGTGTATGGCGGAATATGGTAGACAAGAAAATGTACATTACCGGCGGCGTGGGCGCTCTGTACAACGGCGCGTCCCCCTATGGCTATTTCTTTAAGCACGGCTTGATCCATCAGGCGTTCGGCTACGAATATCAGCTGCCCAACGTGACAGCCTACAATGAGACGTGCGCGTCCCTGGGCCTTGTGTTCTGGGCCTACCGTATGTATCTCATCGAGCCCAGAGCGGAGTACATGGACATTCTGGAGCGGGCCATGCTCAATGTGAACCTGGCGGCGGTGAGCCTGGACGGACAGTATTTCTTCTACGAAAATATGCTCCGCCGTACGAAAAAACTGGATTACCGCCTCATCTGGCGGCTGCGCAGGGCAAAATACATCCTCAGCTATTGCTGCCCGCCCAATCTGGCTCGCACTATTTCCCAGTCAAGCGAGTACGCCTACACCGTGTCCGGCGACAGGGTATACCTGGGACTGTACGGGGAGAGCACCGCGAAGATCAGCCTTCCCGGCTGCTCCTTCACCCTTGTGCAGAAGACGGCGTACCCTTACGACGGGGCCATCACGCTGTCCGCGGAGGATGTGCAGGGAGAAGGCTCCTGTAAGCTGATGGTTCGGGTACCCGGCTGGGTGACGGAAGGTTCTGTCACGGTGGGGGACAAAAAGACGGTCCTCACGGCAGAACAGGCCGGCTCCATCCTGGAGGTGGAGATGACCCCCGGAAAGGATACAGTGGAGATTTTCTTCCACATGCCCGTGCGCTACACCACCGCTCATCCCCTTGTGGAAGAATGCGTCAACCAGGCCGCCGTGGAGCGGGGCCCGCTGGTGTATTGTATCGAGACGCCCGACGCGGATGTGGATACGCTGGATGATCTGATGCTGGACCTGAAGACAGAGTGGAAACCGGTGGACTACACCATAGAGGGCCGCACCGTCACCGCTCTGGAAGGACAGATGTACGTGAAAAAGGGAGAAAAGAAGGGGACTCTGTACCAGACGCTGGATTATCAGGGCCTGGAGCACACGGACGTGCGGCTTATCCCCTATTTTGCCTGGGACAACCGGGGCGTGAAGGACGACGGCAGTTATATCGTCAAGGCCGTGGCCGACAAGCTGGACACCCCCGACGACATGGAATACGACGAGATGCGCATTTGGATGCCGGTGGCGTACAGATAAGAGCGCGGATCCGGGCGAAAAACGCAGAAATAAAAAACGCAGGCTTTCGCAGCCTGCGTTTTTTTATATGGAGGATAAATAATCGTCGGAAATACAAAAATAGTATACAAAAAATGTCAGAAAATGTAAAGGGTTTTGGATAATTTTTTGAAAAATGTCAAATGCTCAGGGGTGAATTTGTTTCTGCTTGCGCAAAATGGGAGAAATCATTATAATGGAACTGTCAGAACAGTTCCTGCAGAGGAACTATTGCCGAAAAAATCGTTGTGAGAAAGGAAGCTTGTGAGATGGAACGTCAGAATGCGTGGAAGGGCTATACTGCCAGAGATAAAAAAGCGCTGGAGGCGCTGTGCGGCGGTTACCGGACATTTCTGGATAAGGGCAAGACAGAGAGAGAATGTGTGAAGCAGGCTGCGGCCCTGGCGGAAAAAGCCGGCTATGTAAATATGGAAAACGTGATCCGGGGAAAGGAAAAGCCGGGGAAAAAGCTGTATGTGAATTGTATGGGGAAAGCCATCGTGCTGTACCATGTAGGCAAGGCGCCTCTGGAGGAGGGTATGAACATCCTTTGCGCTCACATCGATTCCCCCAGACTGGACATTAAGCAGAATCCGCTCTATGAGGACGGGGACATGGCTTTTTTGGATACCCATTATTACGGGGGCATCAAAAAATACCAGTGGACCTCTTTGCCGTTGGCTATTCATGGCGTTATCGCGAAAAAGGACGGGACAGTGACAGATATCTCCATCGGAGAGGAGGATTCGGACCCGGTGGTGTGCGTGTCCGACCTGCTCATCCATCTCTCCGCGGAGCAGATGGAGAAGAAGGCCTCCAAGGTGGTGGAAGGAGAGGCGCTGGATATCCTCATCGGCAGCCAGCCGCTGAAGGGAGAGGAAAAGGACGCTGTAAAAGCCAACATCCTGAAACTCCTGAAGGATAAATATGATATGGAGGAAGAGGATTTCCTGTCGGCGGAGCTGGAGGTGGTGCCCGCGGGAAAGGCACGGGACCTGGGGCTGGACGCCAGCATGGTACTGGCCTACGGACAGGACGACAGAGTGTGCGCCTATACTTCCCTGAAGGCCATGCTGGACACAAAAGGACCGGAAAAGACCAGCTGCTGCCTGCTGGTGGATAAAGAGGAGATTGGCAGCGTGGGCGCCACGGGCATGCAGTCCCGTTTCTTTGAAAATGCCACGGCGGAGCTGATGAATGTGCTGGGGGTATACAGCGAACTGTCCCTGCGCCGGTGCCTGGCGGGGAGCCGCATGCTGTCCTCGGACGTATCCGCCGCCTTTGATCCGGCCTACGCCTCTGTGTTTGAAAAGAAAAACTGCGCTTACATGGGCAGAGGAATGGTGTTTAATAAATTTACGGGCCGGGGCGGAAAATCCGGGTCCAACGACGCCAACGCGGAGTACATGGCCTGCATCCGCAGTGTGCTGGACGCCCATAAGGTGCGCTACCAGACTGCGGAGCTGGGCAGGGTGGACGCAGGCGGCGGCGGTACGATCGCGTATATCGCTGCCCTGTACGGCATGGAGGTCATTGACAGCGGCGTGGCGGTTCTGTCCATGCACGGCCCCTGGGAGGCTACCAGCAAAGCGGATATTTATGAGACGTACAAAGGATATATGGCGTTTCTTACATTACAGTAGGAGACTGCGTGCGGGAAAGCGTCCGGCCGGACGGATGTGCCATCCGGAAGCGCGGCAGGCTGCGCGCGGGAAGGAGGAAAAGATATGTGGGGGTTTTTGAACGGGATACTGGTGGATTATTTTGAGAGCGGCGGGCCCGTCATGACCATACTTGCCGTACTCATGGCGGTTTATTATTTCGTGCTCTGCTTTTTCGGCTATAAGACCCGTAGGGTCTTTGCCAGCATAGTAGGTTTTCTGGGAGGCGTGGTGGCCGGCGTGGCCTTTGCTTACCTGTGTTTCTCGGAACTGGAATACATCACTCTCATCGCGGGGGTGTGCGCTCTTGTGATCGGCATCGGCCTGGCCCTGCTGGCCTGGAGATTTTACAATGTGGGCGTGTTCATCTACGCCATGTTTACGGCTTACGGGATCGTATATAATCTGGCGGCACACTTATTTGCGGAACATACCATGCCATCCTTCACCGGGTTTGTGACAGCGGTTACTACGGCGCCGGAGCATTTCAGCCGAGTAGCCATGGGGATCGCCATTGTCGTGGCGATCATATTTGCCGTGCTGGCAGTGAAATTCGTGCGGCCCCTGCTGATAGTCTCCACGGCGTCCCACGGCGGCTTTTCCATGGCCATCGTCATCTCGGTGCTCCTTCATCAGGCCAACTCCCTGCCCATCGTGCTGGGCTTGGGGCTGGTGCTGCTCATCGCGGGACTGATCGTGCAGATCAGGATGACGAAGGGATGACGGCGAAGCCGGATCACGTCCATCCCCCATCCAGTCCGATGATCTGCCCGGTAAGGTAGGCCGGGCTGTTGAGTACCTGCCAGACAAGCTGCGCCGCTTCTTCGGGAGCGCCGGGCCGTCCGGCAGGTATTTCTGCGTAAAGGGTTTTCAATTCCTCGGGTGACAGGCACTTGTTCATGTCTGTGTCAATGACGCCGCAGGCAATGGCGTTGACCGTGATCCCGCTGGGGGCCAGCTCTTTCGCAAGGGCACGGGTCAGTCCGTTCAGACCCGCCTTGGCGGCGGAATAGGCGGCCTCGCAGGAGGCGCCCACATTGCCCCACACAGAGGAGATGTTGACGACAGCTCCTGCCCGGCGCCGCACCATGTCCGGCACAAGAGCGCGGCACATGTAAAAGGCGGCGTACAGATTGACCTTCATGATCCGGTCCCATTCTTCCACGGAGAGCTCGGTCAGCAGACCCATATGGCAGACACCCGCGTTGTTGATGAGGGCGTGAATGGGGCCCAGATATTCTTTTGCTTCTGCCGCCGCCTGCTCACACTGCAGGGGGTCTGCCACGTCCATTGTCCGGGTACAGATAGTAACGCCGTACCGGGCGCGGAGGCTGTCCGCCAGCTGCTCCAGCAGATCGGTATTTTTTTCACAGGTCAGCGCCAGATTCCAGCCATCCTCTGCCAGCCGCCGTGCGACGGCGGCGCCGATGCCTCTGGAAGCGCCGGTGATAAACGCGGTGCGTGTCATAAATATCTCCTTTTTTGTAAAATACGGCAGATGACAGGGGGAGCACCCCATATCATCTGCCGATCATATCGCGTAAACGCTCCGGAATGGGGCGTATTATTTTGCCTCTTTTTTGGCTTTCTTTGCGGCCAGCGCTTTTTCCGTGGGCCGCACGAACAACAGACAGATCACCAGGGCGATGATGTACAGCACGATGGTGGCGTACAGCACGCACTGATATCCTGTGGGATTTACCATATGCCCGTCGATCTCCACCTGGGAACCGAAATGGTTTACGATCCATGTGGCCATCTGGTTGCCGGTGAGGCCGGCGAATGCCCACGCGGAAAGGGTCAGGCCGTGGATGGCGCTGATATTGCCCATGCCGTAATGGTCAGACAGCAGGGTGGGTACATTGGAGAAGCCGCCGCCGTAGCCTGCGTTTACAACGAAGATCAGGCCCAGCACAAGGATGGTCAGCAGGATGTTGCCGTTGCCGTTCTGAATGCCCGATGTGAGGATCACGGCGCCGGTAAAGGCGATGGACAGGATGAAGATCAGCTTGTAGATCGTATTCCGGTCCTTCATCAGGTCGGCCCAGGCGGAGAAGCCCAGACGTCCGCCGGCGTTGAAGATGGCGGAGACGGTGGACAGGATGCCTACCATGCCGTACAGGCCACGATCATCTTCTCCTGGGAGATCAGAGCCAGGCCGCAGGTGATGTTGATGTAGAACATGATCCAGATGCCGATGTAGTTGGTGATGGGCTTTGTCTTGATGACAGAGAACATGCTCTCGCCCTCGGCCTTTGTCTGGGGCTCATGCCAGCCGTCCGGCTTTTTCAGCAGCAGATGTCCCACGAACATCATGATAAAATATACAACTGCCAGGATCAGGAACATCTGCCAGATGCCGTTCTTGCCCAGATGGTCCAGCATGGCCTGCATGATCGGGCTGGCAATGGCTTTGGCCGCGCCGAAGCCTGCTACCGCCAGACCTGTGGCAAGGCCCTTTCTGTCCTGGAACCACAGCATCAGTGTCTTGACAGGAGAAAGGTATCCGGTGCCCAGGCCGACGCCCATGATAAAACCGTAGCATACGTAGATGCCCAGAAGGGACACGATGCTTCCCTGATGGGCGCCGCCGTAGTAGATGAATAATCCGGTGCCTGCCATGCCTGCGGCAAAGCAGATAGCCGCGATAAGAGAGGATTTGTGAATGTCCTTCTCTACCACGTTGCCCAGAAAAGCGGCAGACATGCCCAGGAAAAAGATGGCAAAGCTGAAGGCCCACTCCGTGGCGCCCTTGGAAAAGCCTATGTAGTCGGCGATCTCCTGGCTGAAGATAGACCAGCAGTAAACGGTACCGATACTGCAGTGGAGCAGCAGGGCGGGGATGGCCGCCCGTATCCATTTATTGGAGCGCCAGCCCTTGGATGATTGTGTGTTTGCTTCCATTGTTCATACTTCCTTTGTTTATCATATTTGTTTTCCGGTATAATAATATGAAGCGGAAAAACCACACACATTATACATCTTTACAGGTCGGCTTTCAAGCCGAATCCTTTGCAAATGTGGGAAATTGTGATAATATGATAGAAAATCGGGAGGCGGAGGCCGTCTATGGAAAAGGAGAAACTCTACGATACTGTTATCATCGGCAGCGGACCTGCTGGCATGTCCGCGGCTGTCTACGCCCGGAGGGCCCGGCTGGATATGTGCCTGGTGGACGCCAATTTCTTTGGGGGCGGTCAGGTGATCAACACCTATGAGGTGGACAATTACCCCGGCCTGCCGGGCATATCCGGCATGGAGCTGGCGGGCAAAATGGAAGAGCACGTGAAACGTCTGGGCGCGGAGCTGCGCCAGTGCACCGTTTCTTCCATTGTGATAGATGGAACCTGCCGGCGGGTAGTCACCGACCAGGGGGAGCTTCCGGCAAAGACGGTGATCCTGGCGACGGGGGCGGTCCACAGGCTGCTGGACGTGCCGGGAGAAAAGGAGTTCACCGGCAAAGGCGTGTCCTACTGTGCCACGTGCGACGGGGCGTTCTTCCGGGACAGGACCGTGTGCGTGGTGGGCGGCGGCGATGTAGCGCTGGAGGACGCCGTCTTTCTGGCAAGAGCCTGCAGAAAGGTCTATCTGATCCATCGGCGGGACGCTCTGCGGGGAGCCGCCGTGCTCCGGGAGACGGTAAAAGGCCTGGATAATGTGGAGATCCTGTGGGATACGGTCGTGACCGCCATTCATGGTACTGACGGCGTGGAGAGCGTATCCCTCCATCACAATAAGACCGGGGAGGACAGGCAGCTTCCCACAGACGGCGTTTTTGTGGCTGTGGGCATCCGGCCCAATTCAGAGCCTTTTCGCTCTCTGGCAGAGTGCGACGAGGCGGGATATATCAAAGCGGACGAGACGTGTGTCACAAGCTGTCCGGGTATTTTTGCCGCGGGGGACGTGCGGACCAAACCGCTGCGGCAGATCGTGACCGCCGCGGCGGACGGAGCGAACGCGGTAGCTTCTGTGGAAAAATATCTGCTAACATTTTCGTAATAATAAAGAAAGAAACGCGAAAAAAACCTGTGGAAACGCCAAATAGCGTCTTTCTACAAAATAATCGTAATAAATTATGTAAATCAGGGGGAAATGGATAAAAGAAACAGATAGTTAACAATAATACAGAAATTTCCATGTTTTTTCACGTCAAACCGTAACAGCTTTGTAAAAAAATTAATATTTTGTAAAGAAAATGGTTGACATAGTAGTGGGCCGGTGGTATGATACACAAGGGAAAAGATTTAACAATCTTGTAATAAATGTTTGGCATCGAAGCAGAACGGATCACCCGGAAAAGATCGGAACGGGGAAACGAAAATTACTGTTTTGGATAAAACATGGAGGTTCTTATGAAGAAATTAGTATTGCGGGCAACGACAGCATGTCTGGTAGGTACAACGGTAGCGGCAGGTATGACCATGGCCGCCGGCGCGGACGACGGAAATCTGGTGCTTCCCTCTGCGGGAGCGGGCAATACAACGGCCGATGAGAATACGGCCGCATTGCAGGATGCCCGGGTTCCCGAAAAGACAGCGGAGGCAGTGGAAACTGCGGATACGGCGGCAGAGCCGGAAGCAGCGAAGGAGGAAAGTCTGGCAGGCAGCCAGGCGATCGCCGCTCTTGCCGAGGATCTGGAGTATGTAAATATCCGTGCCGCAGCAGACGATATGGCCGAGTCCATCGGCAAGATGTATGACCGCGATGTCGCGACTGTATTAGGCGAAGAAGGCATTTTCTATTATGTGACTTCCGGCAGCGTTACCGGTTACGTGCACAAGGATTGTGTATTTGTAGGCGAGGAAGCCGAGAATTATACGGATCTTTATTATACGGCAAAAGGCACCAACACCCTGGAAGGCCTGCATGTGCGCACGGCGCCGGACGATATGGCGGAGGCTCTCTGCCAGCTTTCCAGCGGCGAAGTGGTAGATGTGCTGGAAAATGACGGCGGATGGTCGAAGATCTATTACGCGGACGGCGATCTGGAAGGATATGTACATTCCGACTGTCTCCTTTCCGGTATCGATTACAGCTACGCGGAATCCAATGAGGAGGAAGCGATCCGTCTGGCTGAGGAAGCAGAGGCGGCCGCATCTGCCGCGGAAGCTGAGGAGGCCGCAAGGGAGGCCGAAGAGGCTGCGCAGGCTGCCGAAGCCGCAGCAAAGGCAGCAGCCGAGGAAGCAGAAGCAGCCCAGAAGGCTGAGGAAGAAGCCGCAAGAGAAGAAGCTGAGCGGGCGGAGGCAGAAGCTGAAGCCGCAAGGGAAGCAGCCGAGCGGGCAGAGGCCGAGGCGGAAACCAGGGCGGCCGAGGAAGCGGAAGAAGAGGATGAGGACGCGGATGCCGGAGAAGAAGACGAGGCGGAAGCGGAAGAAGAAAGCTATAACAGCGCGGAAAGTTATTCTGACTCCTCCAAGGGCCAGCAGATCGCCAATTACGCATTGCAGTTTGTAGGCAATCCTTACGTATGGGGCGGCACCAGCCTGACCAACGGCGCAGACTGCTCCGGTTTCGTTATGTCTGTTATGGCGGACTGCGGCATCAGCGTGGCAGGCCGTACGGCGGCAGCACAGTCTCAGGGCGGCGTTTCGGTATCCTCCGATAATCTGCAGCCCGGTGATCTGATCTTCTATACCCACGGCGGCAGCGTCGGACACGTGGCTATCTATATCGGCGATGGCCGCATCGTACACGCCGCGAACTCCAGAAGGGGCATCACGACAGACAGTGCCTTTTATCAGACGCCTTACAAGTGTGTGAGATATTATTAAACATAAAGATTTCAGCAGACAAAGAGAATTGCCGCGGTGCAGATGGGGAACCATCCGCCCGCGGTTTTTTGCGCGATAGGAAAAAACGCGAGCCAGGCAGATGGATATGTCAGACAGGGGAATTTTGAAGGAAAAATCGAATTGTGTGAAAAATGCACAAAATTAAAAAAATCAATGACAAAAATGTTAAATCTGAAAGAAAAGTTATCCACAACAAAAAGCCTGCAAAATCAATGATTTTCAGTTATACACGAAATTATCCACATTATCCACAGGAAAATCCTGGTTTCAGTAATGAAATTTATGTTACCTGAACGAAATATTTGTTTTGTGAATTGTGACAAAATTTTCATATTTTCGGGAGAACTCTTGACAAACCCGTCGTCAAAAAACGAAAAACAGAAGGCAGAGTTGTCAGAAAAAATGTAATTTGTTTGTCTTTTCTTGATACGATTTTTCTTTCAGTGTATAATGTATATAATTATGTGCTGACAGACCGGACAGGATCCGGTACAGGCGGAAGCGGTACGGAAAGGATTTGTACATATGGACTGTTTTGCGAATGATCTCATACGCTGCCACAATGAAGAAAAGGCGGATGTGCGGTTTCAGGACGGCGCCCTGCGCCACGCCGTCGGGACCCACTGTATCCAGGTGATGCGGGCCACTCAGAAGAAAGAAAGCTCCACGGACGGGTACGGCTGGTCTTATAATCACGCGGCCATGCTGGCTTATTGGCGGGGAAGATATTATATCGATTACCTGTCCGATCCGGTGAGCGAGCATGTACCTCCCTCCCAGACGCTCATCGCCTGGTCGGACAACGGTGTGGACTGGACCCGGCCGGTCGTGCTGTTCCCTCCTGTGGAGGCTCCCGCCGCGCCCTATCGCGGGCCTCTGAAAGAGCTGCTGACAGGGGATACTGTGGCGTGCGTCATGCACCAGCGGATGAGTTTTTTTGTGTCTTCGGACGACAGGCTTCTGGCCACGGGTTTTTACGGCATCGCTCCCAACGACACCATTGCTCCCAACAACGGCTACGGCGTGGGCCGCGTGGTGCGGGAGATATATGAAGACGGGACATTTTCCCCCATCTATTTCCTGCGGATCAATGAAAAGGCCGGCTATACTATGGAAAACACCCAGTTGTTCCCTCTTTTTGAGGACAGCGGGGACGCGGGCTTTGCCGCCGCCTGCCGGGAACTGCTCTCTGACAGGCTGGTGACCCAGCAGATGTGGGAGGAAGAGCGGCTGGACACTGATTTTTTCACCCAGCCGGGAGCCGAGGCTCTGTCTTATTTTACGCTGCCCGACGGCAGGGTGCTGGGGGTGTACAAAAATTCCCTCGTCACCTGCTCAAAGGACGGGGGAGAGAGCTGGAGCCCTCTGGAGACGGATCATTCCATCGAGACGTCCACGGGAAAGGTGTGGGGGCAGAAGACCGGCGACGGACGGTATGCCCTGGCGTACAATCCTACCACGGACAGTGCCCACCGGTGGCCCATCGCGGTGATCACCGGGGATAACGGACAGGATTATGACGGGCTGCTGGCGGTGACGCCGGAGGTATCTCCCCACAAATACGCGGGTCTGTACAAGAATCTGGGCCCTCAGTATATCCGCGGCATCGCGGAGCACAATCCCCGGCCGGAGGACGGAAAGCTGTGGCTTGCCTACACGGTGAACAAGGAAGATGTGTGGGTCAGCTGCACCGATGTGCCGGTGCGGGGCGTGGAGACAAAAGAACTGGACGAAGACTTTGAACAAATGGATACAGGCGGCATGGTGCCCGGCTGGAATATCTATTCTCCCCTGTGGAGCAGGGTGCGGGTGGAGGAAAAACCGGAGGGCGGCAGATGCCTGACGCTGTACGACGCGGATCCCTGTGACAGGGCGCGGGCCATGCGGGTATTCCCCGAGAAGGAACGCTTCGCCATGTCCATGCGGGTGAAAGCGGACGGACAGGATGAAAAGACCTCCTATACAATAGATGTGGAGGACCGGCACGGCAGCGGGGCCATCCGCCTGTATTTTGCCAACGACGGCAATATAGTCGTAAAGAACGGCGGCAGGTACGATGTGTTCTGTCCGTATGAAAAGGGAGAATGGATGCAGATCCGCGTTGCGGCCGACCGGTTTGAAAATACATACACCGTTGCCGTGGAACAGAACGGAAAGCAGTATTCCAAAACGTTTCACTTCAACCTTTCTGTCCGCAGCCTGGAGCGGATCCTGTTTACCTCCAAAAAGACGCTGCCCTTTAATACTCTGGAGGACTGCGGCAAGTGGGGCGATCTGGGCAATCTGCCCGGCGCGGATACGAAGCTGAAGGAAGGCACATTCTGTGTGGATTACGTGCGGATGGACTGAATATTCCGCTATAGATGGAGAGCAATATGAAACAGCTGCCCGGTTCTCTCAGGCAGGAGCTTGCCAGGGAGGGTGTACAGGACAATTCCATATCAGCGGTATGTGAGACAGACCTGGATGAGACGGAAAGACTTGTCCACGGCTGGGTATGTCTCGCCGGAGACACCCTCTGGATCTGCCGCAGCCTTGACACGGGACACCAGACCTTTTTCTTTTCCCGGAAGGGCGAGGACCGGCTGGCCATGAAAGTGGCCCGCCATCAGGCCCGGGACCTGGAGAAGGTTGAGGAAGGAGAGCAGACATGGCAGGTGGACGCTGTGCCGGTGTCTCATCTGGGAGAACTTTCTCTGCGGCAGCAGGGCCGTATCGGCCAGCTGTACCTGCCGGGAAAGGACGGCAGAGTGCTGGCGTTTTTTACGGCGGGCTATATGGCGGACATGCTTCAGCTCGTCCAGGCAGTGAAGCGGCAGAGGGAGCCGGACCATCTCCCGGACGAAAGACCCGGCGGGATGCAGGAGAAGCGCCCGGACAGAAAGCCCGGCGGGACGCCGGGGGAGCGCCCGGACAGAAAGCCCGGCGGGACGCCGGAGAAACGCCCGGACAGAAGACCCGGCGGGACGCCGGAACAGCGCTTTGCGCAACCGGATCTGTCTGCCGGCCGCGAACCGGAAGGGGAAGAGGTGCCCGGCAGGAGGCCTGCCGGGGCGGACAACAGGCATTACATGGTGCGGCTGCTGAGCTATTTCAGGAGCCAGCTGCCCCTTGTAGCGCTGTCCGGCCTGTGCTACCTGCTCATCGCGGGACTGAACATCGTGTGGCCGTACCTGAACGGTACGGTGCTCTATGACAAGGTGCTGGCAAAGGATCCGGCGTTCCTGGAGGCGCTGCATCTGCCCCAGGGGGGATTTGCCTATGCGCTCATCCTTGTGGCGGTGGCCATGTTCGTCACGGAGCTGGTTCAGCTTTTTATCCGGCATGTGAAAGCCTTTGCGGGAGCCCGCATCGTCAATCGCATGTCCAATGAGATGAAGAAGGATATTTTCCGCAAGCTGGAGGAGCTGTCGCTGAACTTTTTTCAGAACAGCCAGACCGGCGGCCTGATGGTGCGGGTGCAGCAGGACGCGGACACCGTGGCGGATTTTTTCAGCAGTGATTTCCCCGACGTGTTCATACAGGGATTTACGTTTATCACCACGGCGGCAGTGATGCTCGGCCTGCAGTGGAAGCTGGCCCTGGTGTCCCTTGTGGCGGTGCCGGTAGTGGCGTGGGTGAGCATTAAGCTGAAGACCAGGATGCACAGCCTGTTCGGTCAGCGCAACCGTTCCAACCGGAGACTCACCGGCCTGCTCAACGATACTATCACCGGCGTGCGGGTGGTGAAGGCCTTCGGCCAGGAGGAGCAGGTCAAAAAAAGCTTCGACATGCGCAACCAGAAGGTGCAGAAGTCGGAGATGGATATTGTAGGATATCAGAATCGTTTTACCGCGCTGTATACCTTTGCCCAGAGGCTGGTAACGCTGCTGGTATGGGCGATGGGAGCCTGGCTGGTGCTGGAACAGAACGCCATGCCTTATGGTCTGCTCATTACCTTTGCCAGTTACGTGACGCAGCTTAACGGCCCCATGGAATTTCTGTCCAGGGCCTTCCGGCGGTATGAGGAGTGTATGAACAGCGCGGGGAGGATGTTTGAGATACTGGACGCCGTGCCTCAGGTAAAGGAGCCGGAAAAACCGGTGACCCTGCCGCAGGTGCGGGGACACATAGAGCTGCGGAACGTGGAATTCGGCTATATTCCCAACGTGCCCGTATTTCAGGATCTGTCCCTGGATGTGCCTGCCGGCACGACCCTGGGCATCGTGGGCCGGTCCGGCGCCGGGAAATCTACCCTTGTAAACCTGATCTCAAGGCTGTACGACGTGTGGTCCGGGGAGATCCTTATCGACGGGGTGGACATTCGGCAGCTGAGCACCGCCCAGCTCCACGGGCAGGTGGCCATGGTGTCCCAGGAGACATACATATTTATGGGTACAGTGGCGGAAAATATCGCGTACGCAAAGCCTGACGCTTCCATGAAGGAGATCATCCGGGCGGCGAAGCTGGCCAGCGCCCATGATTTTATCTGTAAGCTTCCCCAGGGATATGATACGGTCATCGGATCCTCCGGCGCCAGCCTCTCCGGCGGAGAACGCCAGCGGCTGTCCATTGCCAGAGCCATCCTGGCGGATCCCTGCGTGCTCATCCTGGACGAGGCCACTGCCTCGGTGGACACACAGACAGAACAGGAGATCCAGCAGTCTCTCGCGTGGCTGTCCAGAAACAGGACCACGTTGTCCATCGCCCACCGGCTGTCCACCCTGCGGGATGCGGACCGCCTCATCGTCATCGAACACGGGCGCATCGTGGAGGAGGGCACCCACAGGGAACTGCTGGATAAAAAAGGAACCTTTTACCAGTTAAAGGAATTGCAGACGAAAGCCCTTGCCATGAAGGGATTGGAATAAAAGGACGGCGGGCCGTCCTATGCGCGAAAAGGCATGTGTAAAAAGGAGGGATGCTTATGGCACCGGGAATGGGAGGATCGCCTCCCGGCAGACGCAGGCCGGGAGATTTTGTGCCCCAGAGAAATGAGGAGCCGGCGGGAGAACTGGACCTGGAAAAGCTGGAGCAGCAGAGCCGGGACATGATGGAGCTTCATATGCTCAACAGGGATAATGCGGAATTCCGGGAAAATTCCGGGGGATTTCTGGATCTGTCCTACAACGGAAGGGTATATGAGGACGTGCAGGTGGTGCGCATGTTTCCCTTCAGCCGGCCGGACGAGTATCTGTCCGTACGGGAGAGCGGGGATCAGGCGGCGGAGATCGGCGTGATCGAAAATCTGCCGCGGGATTTTGACGGACCGGGAGAAGAAGCAGTCCGTCACCAGCTGGCTCTCCGGTATTTTCTTCCGGCCATCCGGAAGATTTACAACGTGCGTCAGGAGATGGGCTGCGTGTACTTTGACGTGGAGACGGATTACGGCAGGTGCCAGTTTGCCTTTCGCAGCAACAGCAACGCGGTGACCCGCATCAGCGAAAGCCGGGTGATGATACAGGATCTGGACAATAACTGCTTCGAGATACCGGATATCCGCAAGCTTACTGCCGGGGAGCAGAAAAAGCTGGACGTGTATCTGACGTAAAGGGCGTTGGCCGGTCCTGCAACCATATGCCTGTACATAGAAAAAATGATTTTTGAATATCGATCAAGTGAAGAGATATGAATTTAAAGTTTCAGCTGACAGAAGAACAACTGCATAATATCGGTATCAGCCAGGAGGATATATGGTACTGTGTGCCGTATGATCTGTCGGAAAAGGGCGTGTTTGTCCGGGACAGCTACGTGGTGGTAACGGCAGAGGAGCTTTTTGTGACAGCGGACAGCCGGGTGCGCCGCCGTATAAAGCTGGCCGGATGTCAGGTGCAGTGCCGGACGCTGGTGAACAACGGCCTGCTGGCCCTGCGGCAGGAGAGCGGCAGATGGGAGACGCTTGTAAGGTTTTCCATGAAGCATCTCGTGCGGTTCTCTTATCTGGCCAGAGGCGCGCAGATGCTGGCGGAAGGGCGCATGGAGAAAGTGGAGAGCCTGGAATACGAACCGGTCTGCCCGGTGTGCGGCCGGGTACTGTTCGGCACGAGGGAGTGCTCCTACTGCAGCGGTCACGGAAGGTTTTCCTACCGGCTGTGGGTGCTGTGCAGGCCCTATATCAAGTCCTTCGTGCTGCTGATCCTGCTCATGCTGGCGGGCTCGCTGTCTTCCCTCATCGATCCGAAGGTGCAGCAGCAGTTTATCGACGGCGCCCTGGTGAACCGCAGCGGGGGGACCCCGCAGATATTGTGGTTTGTCCTTGTGATGCTGGGGCTGACCATACTGAACATTCTCTTGAGCGTGGCGTCAAAATGGTACAGTACGTGGCTGGGCTCCACCATCGCGGCGGACCTGCGGCGGAGACTGTTTTACAAGCTGCAGACGCTTTCTTTGAGCTACATAGAGGATCGGAAGCCCGGCGAGCTGATGAACCGCATTTCCCAGGACACCAACAGTGTGAGGCGGTTTATGGAGATGGCCTTTTCCACCAGCGTTACCCAGTTCATGACCATGGCGGCGGCCATTGTCTACATGTGTATCATCAACTGGAAATTTGCTCTATGTGCCGTAGTGTTCGCGCCGATAGGATTTTTTGTGGCCACCAGGGCCATGGAGTTTGTGGGCAACCTGTTCCGTCGGTGGTTCCGGGCCAATGACCGGCTCAACAGCCGCCTGCAGGACGTGCTCTCCGGCATCAGCGTGGTGAAGACATACGGGCGGGAGAAGCAGGAAGCGGACATCTTTGCCGATATGTCCGATGATTATACAAAACAGGTGATCCACAGGGATACATGCCTGGATATCCTGTTTCCCACAGTGGTATACATTATCGGCATGGGCACGTACCTGCTGGTGTATACCGGCGGCATCCAGGTGCTGAACGGCGTCATGACCCCAGGCGTGCTCATGCAGCTGCTCACCTACGCCGGGATGATCTACCGGCCGCTGCAGCAGCTGGCGTCCTTCCCCAGACAGTGGTCGGAGGTGCGCATCAGCGTGGAGCGCATGTACGATATACTGGATGTGGAAAATGAGGACAGCGCCTGCCGGGGCACCGAGAAGCCGGAACTTACCGGGCAGGTGGACTTTTCCCATGTGTATTTTGGCTACAAGTCTTATGAACCTGTGCTCAACAACGTGAACCTGTCGGTAAAGCCTGGAGAGATGATCGGTCTGGTGGGCGCTTCCGGTACGGGAAAGACCACCCTCATCAACCTGCTCATGGGATTGTATAAGGTGGACAGCGGGAAGCTGCTGCTGGACGGCACCGATATCAACGATATTGACGGGGAATATCTCCACGGCCAGGTAGGAGTGGTGCTGCAGGAGACGTTTTTGTTTAACGGCACCATCCGGGAAAATATCAGCTTCGCCAGGCCAGACGCCACTCTGGAGGAAATTGTCATGGCGGCCCGCATGGCGAACGCCCATGATTTTATCTGCCGCCTGCAGAACGGATATGATACGTATATCGGGGACAGGGGCTATACGCTGTCCGGCGGGGAGCGGCAGCGGATCGCCATTGCCAGGGCGGTGCTCAACAAGCCCCGGATCCTCATACTGGACGAGGCTACGTCCAATCTGGATACAGAAAGCGAGTTTCTCATACAGAAGGCGCTGGAGCGGCTGCAGAAAAACTGCACTACTTTTGCCATCGCCCACCGTCTGTCCACCCTGCGGGACGCCGACCGTCTTGTAGTGATCCATGACCATGAGATCGCGGAAGTGGGGAGTCATGAGGAACTGATGAAACAGAAGGGTATTTATTACGGGCTGGTCACCGCCCAGCTGGAAATGTCGGCGGTGGAAACATAAAGCACAGGTAGCGCCGAAGGAGGAGTTATGAAGGAGAGAGAAAAGGGAGCTTTGACGCTCCGGAAAGGCGGTAAAGATGGCACGAACTACGTTTAAACATTCCCTGGATATCAGGGAACGGCAGAATATGATCAAGATCACGGGAAAGATCAATGCGGACATCAAGGAGAGCGGCATCCAGAACGGGATCGTGGTGGTGTACTGTCCCCACACTACGGCGGGCATCACTATCAACGAGAACGCCGATCCGGACGTGGTGCGGGATATGCTCTACGGGCTGGAACGGGTGTTCCCTACCAAGGATATCAATTACCGGCATTTTGAGGGGAACAGCCATTCCCACTTGAAATCCTCCACAATGGGAGCGTCGGCCACCTTGATCCTCCACGACGGGGAACTGATACTGGGCAGATGGCAGGATGTGTATTTCTGCGAGTACGACGGTCCCAGGTACAGGAACTTTTATGTGAAGATCATAGAGGGATAAATAAAAAAGTGTCGCCCGAGGGCGACACTTTTTTATACACCTTGATTTAACGCCTGCATCTGTTTGTAGCAGTAGCCGATGATCTCTTTTCTGGTAACGATGCCGATAAAAAATTTCTGATCGTCCACTACCGGTACGAAGTTCTGCTGCATGGCTACCTGTACCAGCTCCTCCATGGAGGTGTCCACGTCCACCGCTTTGTAATCCCGTTTTCTGGGTATGCGGGTGACCAGCACATCGCTGGCCTCCCGTATATCCAGATTTTCTTTTGCCTTTATATACCAGAGGATGTCTCCTTCGGAGATGGTGCCCACGTAGCGCCCTTTTTTGTTGAGGATGGGCACGCAGGAAAATTTGTGAAATTCCATTTTTTCCAGTGTCTGCCGCAGAGAATAATCATCTTCTATGTAAGTCAGCTCGCTCTTGGGTGTAAGAAAAAATAATATATTCATCCTGTCCCTCATTCCATATTGAAAAACAAACAGACAAAACAGCTGCTTTTCGTCATAGTTTAAAAGATCTCGCCGATGGGGGAAGGCTCCTCCTTCTTCAGATCCTTCTGGGAGATCATGATGCCGTCCTTAAATACGGCTTCCCCGGTGACGTTGCCCTTGTTGCGCCCGAAGATCTGTGCCAGGCCTTCGGCCTTTTTGTCCTTGAACCGGCTGCGGGACTTGATGTTGTCGGAGCCGGGCCAGTAGGTGGTGAGCACGTCAAAGCCGTCTTTCGTGTGGTTCCACTGGAATACCTTGTGGCCTTCGGTGTCATAATATACATACTCGCCGATGCGCTGTCCCAGATGGAACTGTCCCTTTGTCATAACGGAGCCGTCGGGGTAGTAGAAGATATCGTCTCCCTCCAGCAGGAACCTGCCGTCGTTGGCAAAGGCGCCGGACCACTGGCATTTCAGCGTGCCGTCCTCATAATATTCTTTGTGTTCCTCTATGTCCGTCACATACTCTGTGGCGTGGCTTGCCATCAGTACATCGTCCTCAGGGGATTCCGGGTCGTGGTTCAGCAGCCATGCCTCGTTGAACTCAAAGTGGAGCAGCGGCCGGTTGTTGGACGTCATAAGATGGATCATGCCGTCCTCCGTCTGGCGGCACACGCTGTAGCCCAGGGTGCTCTGGCCGCCGAACTCATGCGGGCTCTTTTTCTGCCGCTGGGTACCCCACATCTTTTTGATGTTCCAAGTCTTGCCGTCGTCGTCGGACCAGGCGCCGTAGCAGCCGCTTTCCGTGATGCCTGCGGGCTTCTGGCCCTTCTTGTTCTGGTAATCGCCGCACATGAACAGCCGTCCCGACTGCAGACGGATGATGCTGGGACGCTGGCCGGAGAACTGCATGGGGAAGGGCGTCTTGAACACTTCCCATGTGTCGCCGCCGTCCTTTGAGATGGCGCCGGGCATGTAACCGTCAATGTCGGAATTCTTGCCGCCCATGGCGAGGAGGGAGCCGTCCTCCAGCTGTACGCAGGTGGAGTGTCTTCCCGCGGTGCGGCCCTTGGGGTTCTCCCATGTCTTCATATTGTCATGGCTGCGCCACAGCACGGAGCCGGGGGTGAAGGCGGCGTCGCAGGCCACGTAGAAGGTGCCGTCGTTTTTGTCCCGTATACAGGAGTTGATGGGCTGTTTTACCACCCGTTCCGCCTTGTTGGTGAACAGAGGGAACTGCACCTCGCTCCATGTCTCGCCGTTGTCGGTGGAATATACGTACTGGAAGGGGAACGCGTCGTCCAGCATCTGCCAGCCCCAGAAATGATAGATGGTGCCATCGTCATCGGTGTACATGCTGGGAGCGTGGTCGTTGACGCCTACGCCGTTGAGCCAGATATCCGGCATCTCCCACTGGTCGCAGCCCTTGCGCAGCCTTGCTCCGGCCAGGCCTACCTCCGCGTCATATTCCTTATAGGAGGAATAGATACTGTACAGCAGGTC
This sequence comes from uncultured Lachnospiraceae bacterium, assembly GCA_947623905.1. Taxonomy (GTDB): domain Bacteria; phylum Bacillota; class Clostridia; order Lachnospirales; family Lachnospiraceae; genus CANQHX01. The sequence continues at coordinate 17,753 of CANQHX010000002.1, read as the reverse complement.
GCCGTTGGGGCACACCGTCAGGGCGGGAGAGTGGTGATGATGGCGGAAGCTGGGGCTTAAGCCCGCTGCCACGATCTCCTTGTGGGGCGCGCTTGCGGAAGTAGGGCACATTGGGATCGGGACCCTTTTTTAAGTCCGGCGCCGTCTGGTGAACGTTCATGCACACCTGGTTGGTCAGGTTCTGGCCGGAGGTCACAGGCATGGGACCGCAGGCTACCCGCAGGCCGATGATGTGCCGTCCGAAAGGATTTTCCGTATCCTCATGGTAATGACGGTAGGTAGGGGGAAGGGCGTTCCTCCACCACAGATCCAGGGAATAATCGTTGTACCGGCCGGGATTGTCCAGATAGCCGCCCCGGATCACTTTCATATTGCCGTTTTCGGGACCGGCGGGATCGGACTGATCCAGATCCGTGTAGGGGGAGAACCAGTCGAAGCACCACTCCCGGATGTGGCTGTCGCACATGCGGTCGATGTTCAGTTCCGTGGATTTGCGCGCGGCGGCCTCCCACTCCGCTTCGGTGGGCAGCCGGTAAAAGATCCCTTCTTTTTCGGACAGCCACTTGCAGAATTCCGCCGCTTCATACCAGCTCATGCCCAGCACATAGCCCCGGTAACCCGTAGTATCCGAAGGCCTGCCGTAGCGCTCCTGATAAAACGTCTCGAATATATCCTGTTTGACCGGTTCGTCGGCGATGAAATAACGGTAAGTCATCTTGCATTTGTGGGAGGGCAGGGCGTCGGGATGGTTTTCCAGATCGCCTCCGCCTCTGCGGTATTCGTGAGGCTCTACCGGCACCATGCGCATGCCCGCCGAATTGATAAATTCTGTCTCCCTGTCTGCGGCCGGGTAGGAGCCCCAGTCGAAATTTGTGCATTTCCATGCACCCTGAAATGTTTTTTTGCTCATAGTGTCCTCCTTGTCAAAAAGCAGAAAATTACTGTTGATGTTATGTAATCCCGGAAAAGGGATATTTTATGACTCTGAGGTAAAAATCACCGAAAAAATGTTCCGAGTATGTGTTTTCCAACAAAAATTTCGGAAAAACAAACGGGTTTTTTCGTGAAAACGTCAATAAAATTTCGCTTCTCCCTCATTGGAATTATACAATAGAACAAAGGGAAAGCAAAGTGTCAATTTGGCATAATAGGACAAAATTACATGGATATTAGATGTTTTTACATATGTTTTGCATGGAAAAAATGATAAAATTAAATGAATATTTTAATGGGCGTATTCTGCAAAAAATTTAGTGAACAAATTGTGACGTGCAGAATGGGCCGGGAACAGACAGGGGGTAGTGAAGAGAAATGAGTACATACGGCATTAAGTTTCCGGGCAAAGTGTTCTCCGGTGACGGCAGCCTTTCGGAGCTGACCGGCATCGTGAAGGATCACGGCGCCAGAAATGTATGCGTACTGACGGATCAGGGCATCTTCGGATGCGGACTGCTTAACGGACCTCTTTCTTATATTAAAGAGGCCGGTGTGGAGCCCTTCGTGATCAACGACTGTCCCAGAGAGCCGAGCGCTTACGCGGTAAAGGATTATTATGACCGGCTGAAGGCGCAGCAGGCGGACCTGCTGGTGGCTGTGGGCGGGGGCAGCGTCATAGATATGACGAAGATCCTTTCGGTAGCGCTTACAAATGACGATCTGGTGAAAGACCTGCGGGCGCCCGGCGCCATCGTCAATCCATCCGTTCCCATGGTGGCTGTGCCCACCACTTCCGGTACCGGCGCCGAGGCTACGGCCAACGCCATCTTCCTGTATCCGGAAGAAGACCTGAAAGTGGGGATCGTCAGCGAGAAAATGATCCCTGACTGTGTCATACTTGATGTGAGTCTTACCTGCGGGCTTCCCGCGGGTCTGACAGCCTCCACCGGCGTCGACGCCCTCTGTCACGCCATGGAGTCTTATATTTCCACATTGACCAATCCCTTCTGCAAGATGCTTGCCCTGGAGGCGATCCGGCTCATATGCGGAAATATCGTGACGGTTTACCGGGACGGCGGCAATCGCGCCGCCAGAGAAGCCATGCAGCTTGGTTCCTTCTACGCGGGACTTTGCCTGACCACTTCTTCCACGGTGGCTGTTCACGCACTTTCATATCCCCTCGGCGGTAAGTACCATATTCCCCACGGCGTGTCCAACGCGATCCTGCTTCCTCATGTAATGGATCTGAACATGGACTGCTGCAGGGAGGCTTACACCGAGATAGCACCTTACATGCTTCCTGATGCGGATGCAACGGATAAGGAAAAATGGCCTGAGGCCGTTGTGGATTATCTCTACACCTTAATGAACGTTCTGGACATTCCTCAAAGTCTCCAGGAGTTCGGCGTGCATCCCGAAGATGTGGATTATCTCACAGATAATGCCGTAAAGGTGGAGCGGCTGCTGCTGAAAAATCCCAAGAAGCTTACACGGGATGAGATCAAAGGTGTTTATCAGAAGCTTTTAAAGTAAACTAGGAGAGGAGAAAGGGAAAGAATGATGAAGAAAAGACTTTTAGCCCTGATGCTGTGCGTGAGCATGGTGATCACACCCACCACCGCATTCTGGGCAACCGAGGCTGACGACGAGGATCTTTCCACAGCTGACATTATGTCGCAGCAGCTGGACGGGGATGAGGATCCCTCCACCGCAGACGAGATGTCCCAGCAGGTGGATGATGACGCCGACGCCGTCGAACCCACGGCTCCTGCTGAGGATCCCGAAGATGAAGAGGAAGAGTCCGGCGGATCCCTGCTTTCCGTAAATATCATCACTTATGATGATAAGTTACAGGAATGGGAAAAAGCGGGCTACAAGGATGTTTCGGAAGATACACAGATCGTGCTGAAGCCGGAACAGGCCAAGGGTCCCGTCAAACTGTCTGTCGTAGAAAAAGATGGCGCCAAGGGCGTTGAGTTCTGCGAGGACAAAGGCGTAGAGTATGTAGAGTACACCTTCAACGTAGATAAAGAAGGCCTGTACGAAATGTACTGCAATTTCTACAACCTCATCACAGAAGGCCTGCAGATCCAGAGAAGACTTTATCTGGACGGCGAGGTGCCTTATGATGAAGTGAACAACCTGTATTTTTACCGTGTATACCGGGAAGCCGGCGAGGTGACACGGAACGCCATCAACGATGATGTGTGGCCGAAAAATGAGGAAGTTGCTCTTTGGCAGAATCAGGGTATGAGCGATTACAACGGTTATTATGAGACTCCCCTGAAGTTCTATCTGAGCAAAGGCCAGCACACCTTCCGCTTTGAGTACATCGACCAGGATATCCTTCTTGGCGACATAACCTTAAAGGGCGCCACCGTATACCCTACATATGAGCAGGTAAAGGCTGAATATGAAAAGAAGGGTTACAAAGAGGCTGACGCTGAACCGATCCATCTGGAAGCTGAGGACTCCACATGGAAGAACAACTCCACCATCCGCCGCGATTCCGACACTGACCCCATGACGATCCCCGCATCCGCGGTTGACCGCCGCCTGAACTGTATCGGCGGTTCCCGCTGGAAGGACGGCAACCAGACCATCAGCTGGACCTTCCATGTGGACCAGCCCGGACTGTATGTGATCAACATGCGGGCAAAGCAGAACTTCAGCACAGGTATGCCGTCTTACCGTCAGATCATGATCGACGGTGAGATCCCCTTCCAGGAGTTTGTAAGGTACCTGTTCGAGTACAAGGACAACTGGGCAGCCTACAGACTGGAGGACGCCAACGACAATCCTTATGAGTTCTACTTTGAGGAAGGCGATCACACCATCACCATGACAGTGAAGTCCAACGCCATGTGTGAGGTGATCAACGCCACCAACGATATCATCGGAGATGTATCCGACATCTACCTGAAGGTGACACAGATCACCGGTACGGACCCGGATACAAACTACGAGTACAATCTGGACGAGAAGCTCCCTGAGCTGCCCGACGAGCTGCGCAAGGTTTCCGACAAGATCCAGCAGTGCGTGAGCATGCTCAACAACATGTCCAACCTGACCACGGACATGGAGAACAACTATCGTTCCATTTCCGACACGATGCTGGAGTATGCAAATGATCCCAACCTGATCTCCTCAGATATCTCCGGTCTGACAGACGCGCAGACCAATCTGGGCGATTACATCCTGACACTGGGTGAGCTGCCTCTGACATTCGACTATTTTGAGATCGCTCCCAAGTCTTACACATTTGAAGTGAAGAGCTCCAATTTCTTCCAGAGATTGTGGGGCAGCGTACAGAACTTCTTCGCATCCTTCGTGAAGGATTACGACGCAGTGGGCAGCATCTACAGCGGCGGCAGCGACATGCAGGTGGTTGACGTCTGGATGGCCCGTGGCCGTGAGTGGGGCGAAGTTCTGAAGGAGCTTGCGGACGAAGATTTCACAAAAGAGAAGCAGATCGCAGTGAACCTGAACATCCTGCCTTCCGGACAGCTGAACGCAGGTAACGTATCCGCTCTGATGCTTTCCCTTACATCCGGCACCGCGCCTGACGCGGCCATTGGCGTATCCTACTCCGAGCCGGTAGAGTTTGCATTCCGTGACGCGGTTGTGGACCTGACCCAGTTCAGCGACTATGAAGATTATGCAAGCCAGTTCTATGAGCAGATGATGATCCCTTACGCGTATACCAAGGACGGACATACCGGCATGTACGGTATCCCCGAGACCATGGACTTTACGGTGCTCATGTACAGAAGCGATGTGCTGGACAGCCTGAACCTCTCTGTACCCCGTACATGGGACGATCTGTTCTATACCACTCTGCCGGTACTGTACGAGAACAACATGAGTTTCTCCTTCCCGGTAGATACGACAGCATCCTCTAACTCGCCTTCTTCCCTGAAAGGTATGACCATGTTCCTGATCCAGGAAGGCGGCAGCTACTACACCGAGGACGGCATGCACAGCGCGCTGAACACAGCAGAAGCTTACCAGGCATTCAAGAGATGGACCGACCTGTATGTAAACTACGGTCTGGACGCCGAGTCCTCCTTCTTCTCCCGTTTCCGTAACGGTACGCTTCCTATCGGTGTAGGTTCCTACGCAGCATACATGCAGATCCTCACACAGGCGCCTGAGCTGTACGGCCGCTGGGGCATCGCTCCCATGATCGGTACCGGCACAGGCAAGATCGGCGAGGACGGCCTTGAAGAAGTAGATAACCGCGTGGGCGGCGTATCTACCACCGCCTGCCAGATCATGAGCCAGGCAGAGGACAAGAAGGATGAGGCATGGGAGTTCATCAAGTGGTGGATGGATTCAGACACCCAGCAGAGCTTCGGCCGTGAGATCGAGGCTACCATGGGTATCGAGGCCCGTTGGAATACAGCCAACGTACAGGCATTCGACAACCTGCCCTGGGATGCCAAAGATCTGGAGATCATCAAGGATCAGATGTCCATCGCAGAAGAGCAGCCCATCATCCTGGGCGGTTACATGACGACCCGACATCTGGTAAATGCATGGAACCGTGTATATCTGCAGAATCAGAATCCTCGTGACGCTTTGGAAGAAGCATACAAGGATGTTGATAAAGAGATCCGTACAAAGCACGAGGAATACGGCTTTGTATACAACGATTAAGGAGGTGGGCATATGAGCAGTAAAACGACTGCAGGTGCGCAGTCAAGCGCCGTTATGCTGAAGCCCGGTGAATCAAAACTGCATCACTTCTGGAGAGTGAACAAGACCGGTTGGGGATTTCTCCTTCCTTTCATGGTTCTCTTCCTGACCTTTACAGTTATCCCGGTATTCGTGGCAATGGCACTGAGCGTTACCGACTACAATATGATCCAGGTTCCCAACTTTACGGGCCTGACCAATTACCGCCTGCTGCTTCTGGAAGACGATGTGTTTATCATAGCCGTGCAGAATACACTGGTATTCGCCTGCATCATCGGACCTGCCGGTTATATCATGTCTTTCGGTATGGCATGGTTTATCAGCCTCTGTAAGAGAGGCCGTGGTGCCCTGGCTCTGGCGTTCTATGCACCGTCACTGACCTCCGGTACCGCAATGTCAGTTATCTGGCTGGTTATCTTCGCCGGTGACCGTACCGGATACCTGAATCACCTGTTGATCAAAGTGGGATTGATATCCGATCCCATCCTCTGGACAAAGGACGCCACCTACATCCTGCCGGTTATCGTTATCATTTCCGCCTGGATGAGTATGGGTACCGGTTTCCTGGTATTCCTGGCAGGCCTGTCCAACATTGACCCTGAGCTTTACGAAGCAGGCCGTGTGGATGGTATCAAGAATCCTTTGCAGCAGCTGTTCTACATTACGCTGCCGCTGATGAAACCCCAGTTGTTGTTCGGTTCCATCAACACAATCGTAAGTTCCCTTGCAGTATTTGATGTGGCTACCGCAGTGGCCGGCTTCCCCAGCCCCAACTACTCCGCCCACACCATTGTAGCACACTTGTACGACTACGCGTTCACACGTTTCCAGATGGGTTACGCATCGGCCATCGCCATGTTCCTGTTTGCCATCACGTTCGGTCTGAGCCGTATCTGTATGAGAGTGTTCCGTTCTGAGACTTAAGGAGGGTAACGCATATGTTTAGAAAACCGAAAATTCAAACACAGGGCGTTCGTATAAGGAAGAAAGTCAAGATATCCAAGATCCTCTTGTATATCCTGGTTGCCGCACTGCTTGTTTTCACAGTGCTGCCCATGATCTGTATGGTCTGCCGTGCGTTCATGCCCATGACTGAACTGTTTATTTATCCGCCTCGTATATTTGTGCGCCATCCTACACTTCAGAACTTTGTGGATCTGCTTTCATCCCTTAGTTCCTCCACCGTACCCTTTACCCGGTACATCTTCAACAGCCTTTGGGTGACCATCGTTACCGTGTTCCTGTCTGTTGTAGTTTGTTCCATGGGTGCTTACGGTATGGTAAAACATAAACCTGTAGGCGCGGCCACCATTTTTACCATCGTTATCGCGGCCCTGAGCTTCTCCGGCCACGTAACAAAGATCCCCAACTACATGATCGTTAGTGGCGTTGGTCTCATCGACTCTTATGCCGCTCTGATCGTACCCAGTATCGCAACCGCTTACAACTTCTTCCTGGTGAAGCAGTTCTGTGAGCAGCTGCCCGACTCCCTGCTGGAAGCAGCCCGTATCGACGGCGCAAAAGAGTTCCGTATCTTCTGGACCATCGCAATGCCGCTGCTGAAATCCGCATGGAGCACCCTGGCAGTGTTCAGCTTCGTATCCAGCTGGAACGATTCTTTCTCCCCGCTGGTATACATTCAGACTGACTCCATGAAGACCCTGCCCCTGGCTCTGCAGACCATGGCAGGCGGCGCAGGCGTGGTTGCCCGTTCCGGTACGGTAGGCGCAGCAACATTCCTTACCACCGCACCTACAATCATCGTGTATACGGTTATGAAAGGCCGTGTAATGGATACCATGGCATATTCAGGCATCAAGAGCTAAGGAGGAACCATATGAAAAAGATAACAAAGCGTATCACAGCGGTTGTTCTTGCCCTCACTCTTGTCCTGATGTCTGCCATCAGCACATTTGCTGCAACGAGCAACAGCTTCATCCTTGATACGGACGGCGAGCGTATCCCTATCCCGGAGGCTTACACCGTAACAAGGACCATCAAGAACATGGGAGACGCCGGCTTCCTTAACAAACCGGAGGATATTTTCTACAGCGATTTTACCCAGCATCTGTATGTGGCTGACACCCAGAACAACCGGGTGCTCCGCATGACAAAGAGCGGCGATGTGGATCTGGTAGTGGACGAAGCCAACGGTAGCCTGAGCCAGCCCAAGGGTGTCTATGTAGATGATGAAAACGGCGACATCTGGATCGCCGACACCATGAACCAGCGTATCGTTATCGTAGACAAGAACGGTAAATATAAGAAGGAATTCCACAAACCCGACTCCGATGTTCTGGGTGCCGACTTCACCTTCGATATCGAGAAGATCTACGTGAACGACATGAACAACATCTTTGCACTGAAAGGTGCAAATATCATGAAGATGAACTCCAAGGGCGAGTTCCTCAACTACATGGGCGCTATGCCTGTAGGATTCAGCCTGACCCGTTTCCTGATCCGTACATTCGGTACCAAGGAACAGATCAAGTCTACCGAGCAGCTGGAGCCTACCGCGTACAATAACTTCCTGATCGCCAGCGACGGCAACACCTACGGCGTACTGTCCGAGGGTACCAGCGGCCAGATCAGGCGTCTGAACTCCGTGGGTTCCAATACGTATCCGGAACAGGCATACGGCTTCAACGTGTTCAAGCAGGGCGAGTATACGCCTACTCTTCCTACGTTCAACGATATCGCCGTTGACCATGACGGTATCATTACCGTGCTGGACAGAAATACCGGACTGGTTTACCAGTATGACAAAGAAGGCAACCTGCTGGCTACCTTCGGCGGCATCGGCAACCGTGACGGCGTGTTCACCACGCCCCTCAGCCTCGCAGTGGACGAGAACGGTGTTCTGTACATCCTGGACTATGGTACCAACAACATTCAGGTATTCAGCCCCACAGGATTTATCCAGCTTGTACATACAGCCATCAACCAGCAGGCTGACGGTAAATATGAGGAAGCAAAATCCTACTGGCAGGAGGTGCTGGGTATCGACTCCAACTACTCCCTGGCGCACAAGGGTATCGGCAAGATCCTGTACAAAGAGGGAGATTACAAGCAGTCTATGGAACACTATACTGCTGCAAACGACACGGAAGGATATTCCACCAGCTTCAGCGAATACCGTCACGATTTCCTGCGGGATTACTTCTTTATTATAGTAGTGATCATCCTGGCAGTGCTCATCGCGTGGGTATACGGCTATCGTAAGCTGAAAAAGAATGTTGACAGATGGTCGTTCAATATTGAGATGAGAGGAGATATGGACAAATGAAATATGTAAAATTATTTGCGGTTATGGTCTTTCATCCCCTTGTAGCATTTGAATACATGAAGAAGGACCGCGAAAAACGGTTCAATTATCTCCCCATCATCATCATTCTGCTGCTTATGGTATTTACGAAGATCTTTTCCATGTACGTGACTCATTATCCTCTGCGTACCGTAAACCTTCGTAACGCCAATCTGCTGACGGAGTGTCTGATGGTCGTGGTGCCTATCGTTACATGGGCAGTTGCATCCTATGCCGTAACGACCATCATGAGTGGTGAGGTAATGTTCCGCGAGTGCCTGCTGGCCTGTTGTTATTCCCTGCTTCCCTACATTGTGATCCATATTCCCCTGACCATTGCTACCAACGCGATGGACGCCGGTCAGGCAGGCATGTACAACACCATCAACAATCTGGCACTGTTCTGGACACTGCTCCTGTTGTTTGTCAACCTGAAGGAAATGAACCACTATACCATGTTCAAGGCCATTGGTGTGGTAGTCATCGCCATCTGCGCAATGCTTTTGATCTGGGCCTCTATTGCTCTGGTTGCAGCGCTGACCATGCGTTTCGTGAACTTTGTCACGGAAGTAATCGAGGAAGTCCAGTATAAGCTAATATACTAGGGGAGGTGGAACAGGATGAAAAAGAAAATATTAGCTTTTGGCCTTGCGATGGTCATGGCATTGGCGGCCGTAGGCTGCGGCAGTGCCACAACGCAGGTACCTGAGCTGGAAGCCAATGACCAGGACGTGACAAAGACAACAAAGAGCGTCAATCTTACTTATGACAGTGAGGATATGGCGGAAGTTGCCGAAAACGATTCTTTCGTACTTTCCGTTAAGAAGGACGGTTCGGAGATCCGCGTGCTGGACAAAACCACCAACAAGGTGTGGAGTTCAGTAGGCCACGGCAAAGACTTCAATATCGAGGACGTAAACGGCACCTGGCAGAAAAAGCTCCAGTCTCCGTTTGAACTGTTCTACACCGACCTGAAAAACGGTTACGGCGCCATCATCAACCTGTCCCTGCTGGAGATGGAATACAAGGCAACCATCGCAGGCATCGATAACGGCGTCCGTGTTACATATGAAATGCAGAACCCCGCAGGTATCACCATCGCTATGGATTATTACCTGCTGGATGATGGCCTGAAGGTTGATGTTCCCGCTGACTGCATCAAGGAAGAGGGACAGTACTCGATCACCAGCCTGAAAGTCCTGCCGTACTTCCTGGCAGCATCGGATAAATCTGACGGATATTATTTCTATCCCGACGGCTCCGGCGCCATCATGGAGTTCAAGGATTCCTCTCACTACACAGAGGCTGAGCTGGCTCTGACAACCTACGGAGACATCATGCACTACAAGAACATGCTGGATGTTCTTGACATTACCGATCCTGAGATCATGCTTCCCGTATTCGGCGCTGATATCGACAACAGCGGCGTGCTGGCCATTATCGAGAAGGGCGAGGAAGCAGCAAGGATCAAGATCACGCCTACCACGGCCGTGATCGGCGTCAACGCCATTTACTGTGACTTTACTTACAGACGTTCCTTTACCGATGAGCGTATCAGCAACAGCGACGCTGCGACTACCGGCGGCGTGTCCCTGACATATGACCAGGACATGATCCCCGGCGATCGTTCCATCTCCTTCCGCCTGCTGGAAAAGGGCAAATCCACTTACAGCGACATGGCCGTGAAGTACAGAGAGTATCTGGAAAATGAGCTGGGCGTTGAGACCAAGGTGGAGAAGGGCAGCATTCCCCTTTCCCTGGATCTGTTCATGGGCATCAAGGAAGACGGACTGCTGTACGATGAGTTCAAGGTAGTGACTACCTTTGAGCAGAGCGTGGAGATCCTTCAGCAGCTGGAGGAGAACGGCGTGGACAACGTCGACCTGCAGATCAAGGGCTGGACCAACAAGGGATACTTCATGGATCCCGTGGCCTTCCCCGTAAACTCTGCCGTAGGCGGCAAGAATGGTCTGAAGCAGCTCACGGATTATGCGAACGACAAGAATGTAGATGTATCCCTGGAAGTAAACTTCATGGATGCCAAGAGCGCGGCAGGCGGCTTCAACGAGCGTGACGACGTGATCTATCTTGGCAACAAGACCATCTACGCAAACTACAACGAGACGGAATTTCTTCTTTCGCCCACCGCATCCCTGCGTCTGGCAAGGAAGGCCATCAACGACGGCAAGAACAGCAACATCAGCGGTCTCAGCTACTACTCCCTCGGACAGTATCTGCCGTATAACTACTATACAAATGATTCTGTGACCCAGGAACAGGCAGTAGCGGACTACAGGCAGATCTTCAGAGAGACAAAGGATGCCTTCGGCAAGGTAACGGTACAGGGCGGCAACAGCTATGTACTGGGCGTGGCAGATAAGGTAACCGACATCCCCAGCAGTGACTCCGGTAACCAGATCACTACCAAGGGCGTGCCTTTCTATCAGATCGCTGTCCATGGTCTTGTGGAGATGTCCGGTCTTGCCGGCAACCTGTCCAGTGACATCAAGCAGGAGTCCCTGAAGTGGGCTGAGTATGGCTACATGCCTTACTTCGAGCTGACCCATGACGGTTCCGAGCCTCTGATGTACACAGAGTACAGCAACCTGTTCTCTTCTACTTACACGGACTGGCTGGATGACGCCATCAGTATTTACACAGAGTTCAATAAGAAGCTGGCTTCTGTGTGGGATGCTAAGATCGTGAAACACGAAGAAATCCAGGACGATGTATTCGCAGTAACCTATGACAACGGAAAGACAGTATATGTAAACTATACAGACGACGAGGTCAGTGTAGAAGACGATATCGTCATTGATCCGACAAGTTTTGAAGTAAAGTGAGGTTAGAATATGGCTGATAAAAATGCTAAGAAAAAGACAATGACTTTGGCACAGCGTAAAAGCCTCGAGGGACTGATCTTTGTAAGCCCCTGGATTATCGGAGCTTTGGCATTCTTCGTATGGCCCCTGTTCGTGTCAATCCGTCTGTCTTTCAGTGAAATGATCTCTATTCAGGGTTTCCAGATGAAATGGGTGGGTCTGGAAAACTACAAGTACCTGATCCAGACAAGTACCACCTACATGCCCAACTTCCTGGCAGAGATAACCAATACGCTGATCAACACCCCTATCACCCTGGTGTTCTCCCTGATCATCGCTATCCTGGTGAACAAGGACATCAAGGGCCGGGGCTTCTTCCGTACCGTATTCTTTATCCCCGTGCTGTTGGGTACCGGTTACGTTATGCAGCAGCTCCTCGGCTCCGGCACCAACCAGGTGATCGACCTTCCTGAGGGCCTTCTGATGACTCTGGGCGGAGACTTCGCTGCCATCGTAACAGAGTTTTTGAACCGTATCACCGAGATCCTGTGGAAGTCAGGCGTACAGATCATTCTGTTCCTGGCAGGCCTGCAAGGTATCTCCAGTTCCCTGTATGAGGCATCCAGAGTGGATGGCGCAACAGAGTGGGAGAACTTCTGGAAGATCACCCTTCCCCTTGTTACCCCCATTATCCTGTTGAACTTCATCTACACCATGATCGATTCCTTTACGGATTCCGGCAACAAGATCATGTCGGATATTTCCCACTGTTTCACCACTGGTTCCTTCAACCAGGGCGCCGCGATGGGCTGGCTGTACTTTGCATTTACGTTCCTGCTCTGCGGTCTGGCACTGCTGATCATGAACAGGTTCACATTTAACCAGGGAGAGAGGTGATAGGGAATGGCAAAAGCAAAAGCAAAAGCTAAAAAAGCAGATAAAAGTAATCTTTCGTTCAGAGACAGGTACACAAAGAAGCATGTAAAACGTTTCATCGTACTGCTCGGCATCTACCTGGTGCTGTTTGACCTGGCATTTGTGTTCCTGTATCCCTTTATCACAATGATAATCGACGCGTGTAAGTCAGAGGCGGATCTGGTGAACCGTACCGTAAAGTGGATCCCCTCCGGTATCGAGTGGAGCAATTTCAAGGTTGCCTTTGAAGGCCTGAACTATGGCAAGTATATCTGGAATTCCCTGTTTGTGACTGTGGTGGCTACCATCGGACATACCTTGATATGTGCCTTCATCGGATATGGTTTCGCCAGATACAAATTCCCCGGAAAAGGGATTATGTTTGCAGGTGTTATCCTGTCCATGCTGGTGCCTACCCAGGTATTGATCTTCCCCCAGTACATGACATGGTCTTCCTTAAAGGTGCTGAACACATTTGTTCCCCTGCTGGTACCCTGTTTCTTCGGCTTCGGCTTGAGAGGCGGTTTCTACATCTTCCTGTTCAGACAGTTCTTCCTTGGACTGCCCTGGGAAATGGAGGAGGCTGCCCGTATCGACGGCTGCGGATTCTTCCGGACATTCGTGCAGATCATGCTGCCCATGGCAAGGTCCTCCTTGCTGGTGTGTGCCGTGCTGGCAGTGGTTTGGCACTGGAACGATTATTTCGAGCCCAGCCTTTATCTGAATATGAGCCCCAACCTGTCCATGCTGCCCACCAAGCTGCCTGACATGTACGCTGCTCTGGGTCAGCTGTCCAGCGAGGCTGAGAACCTGCCGGATATCGGCGCCGACGTTATTGTGAACCAGGCCATCTGTATGGCCTCCACCTTCCTGGTTATCCTGCCTCTGCTTGTGATCTACATGTTCGTGCAGAAGCAGTTCATGGAAGGTGTGGAGCGTTCCGGTCTGACGGGTATGTAAAAAAGGAAATTGCAAGGCAATTTCCTTTACGAGAGATTTTGCCTGCGGCAAAATCCTCGGTGTGGCAGAAGTCATCGGAAATTGCAAGGCAATTTCCTTTGCAAGAGATTTTGCCTGCGGCAAAATCCTCGGGCTGGTAATTTTTGTGATATAACAATCGACAAGGACTTGATACTGTGTTACAATAGCAGTATCAGGTCCTGGTCGGACACGACACTCATAAACAATTACAGAAAGGAATGGTGTGATCTATGAAAAAAAGACTCATATCCATAGGTTTAGTGGCTGTTATGGCAGTTGCTATGCTTGCTGGATGTGGCGGCGGCGGTGGCAGCACAAGTGATGTGAAGGGCGATCCCGATGCCAAAAAGTTCCCGGAAGAAGGAAAGACCGTAACCTGGTGGCTCATGGGCGGTACCGATGAGTACTATCAGTATTACTGGGATGAGATGAAAGGTATTCAGGCAATTCAGAATTCCGTTGGTATCAACATTGATTTCCAGGTGGCTACCGGTTATGAATCCTACCTGCCGATGATGGCTTCTGAGGATTATCCCGATGTGATCACCGCAAAGAACCTGGAGCAGTATAAGGGCCGTATGGCCGGTATGTACAGCGACGGCGTATCCATCAAGCTCAATGACTACATGGATGAGTACATGCCCAACTTCTCCAAGATCGTTGCGGACAATCCCAACATTGCCCGTGACCTGAAGCTGGATGACGGCTCCTACACCTTCGTAAGTACTCTGTACGATATCGAAGATGAAAACGACCGCGCAGCATCTTCTCTGTATGGCCTGGCTATCCGTCAGGACTGGCTGGATGCTGTAAACAAGGAAGTGCCCACCAATATGGCTGAGTGGTACGACGTACTGACCGCTTTCAAGAAGCAGGATCCCAACGGCAACGGCGAGCAGGATGAAGAGCCTGTATGTATGGCTTCCTCCGGCTGGAAATATTTCCTTACCGCATACGGCATCGATGATGATCCTATCGTTCAGGAAGACGGTTCCGTTATCTATGGTTTCATGACAGACGCTTATAAGCAGTATCTGACAGAGATGAACAAGTGGAACACAGACGGCCTTATCTACAACATGTTTGAAGGCACCTCTCTGGAAAAGAGACAGGAGCGCGTGACCGGCAACTTCGCAGGCGCATGGAAAGCAGATGCTGACCACTTCAACTATGAGCAGTCCGGTTCCTATCTGTCACTGCTTCGTGAGAAGGCTCCCTCTGCTGCATTTACGGCAGTTCCCTGGCCTCTTACAACAGATGGCAAGATGTGGTGCTACTCTGATATCAACACATTCCACAGAGATACGACTGTTGTGACAAGCAACGCTGTAAAGCACGGCACCGCAGAAGCAGCCTGCTATATCATCGACTACATGCTGTCTGAGAACGGCTCCAATTACCTGACATGGGGTATTGAAGGCGAGAGCTACGAAGTAGTAAACGGCGAGAAGCAGCTGAAAGAGGGTATGGACGAGAAGGTTTCCTTCCACGGCACCAACATTACGAAGTTCAATACCTATGCGGATCCCATCACCATCGCATTCCCTACCTTCGGCACAGTTTCCGAGTACGTGCTGTCACAGCAGCCTGATACTTATGTAGAAGCCGTTAAGGTTTGGGCACAGGGCGACACCTCCTACAAGATGCCTGCAGCTTGTCAGCTGACCACCAAGCAGGAAGAGGAAGTGGATGAGAAGGCAGCCAACATGAAGGGTTACGTGACCAAGATGCGTCAGAAATTCATCGAGGGCACAGAGCCTATGACCAACTATGACACCTATGTATCCAACGTTAAGAGACTGGGCGGCGACGAGTTCGCAGCAATCTGGCAGGAAGCTTACAATTCATGGCAGAGCCGTTGATCGGATCCGACTGTCAACTTAACTGTATTTGACTGACAAACTAAATCTCGGCCAGCTTACCAGGGCTGACCGAGATTTTTTTAAAAAGGAAAAGGAAAAATCGTATGGATCTTGAACTGATTTATGATAAAAAATATGACACCGGCGCATTTCTGGATCATGTATATGAGACCTGTATAGGAAAGGAACGTTTTCTCAACTGTCCCCCGGAACAGATGGAAACTGCCCGGGAAGAATTGCTGGAGAATATAGAAAATGTTCTGAAGGTACGGCAGCTGGAAGGGCTGTTCGGCCATTCAGTTAGCTATAGTAAGGATGAGACTTTTGAGACGTTTGGCCTGCAGGTGGACAAATACTGCGTGGACGGGATCGATCAGCTGCTGTTTCCCGCCTATGTGATCCAGCCGCCGGAAGGCGCGGAGAAAAAAGATAAAACCGTTGTCTATATCAACGGCCACGATGTGGCAGGCATTATGAGCGCTCTCATTGAGCGGACAGACAAGCAGCGTTTTCACCGGTATCTGCCCATTGAACTGGCGAAAGCAGGGTATCGGGTAGTGACCCTGGAGCTGGCAGGCTTTGCGGAATGTGACTTTACCCACAGGGTGAAGGGCGCCAGAGGAAATTGCTTCGGACACGCCATGACCATGAATATGGCGGGCTTCAGCGTGACGGCTCTCAGAGTCATGCAGGTGCGGAAGCTCATGGACTTTATGGATCAGATGGGTTTTGGCGGCCGCTATGCGGTACACGGCATTTCCGGCGGCGGACTGGTATGCATGTATACAGGCATTTACGATGAGCGGGTGGCCACCATGTGTCTGAACAGCTGTACAAGCACGTATTACGACGGCATCCTGTCCCGGCAGCACTGCGTGGATAATTATGACGCGGGAATACTGACGCTGGGAGATATGCCCTGGGTGTGCGCGGCGTTTGCTCCCCGTCCCCTGTTCTCCCTGTCCGGAGAGTGGGACAAGATCTTCCCTGTGGAGGGTTTCCGCAAGATGTGCGGGTATCTGGAAAAAGTCTATGACAAATGGAACGCCGGCGATAAATTTACATGGGAAACATTTCCCGGAGGACATGAGGCCAATTTCAATCTGGTCTCCCGGTGGCTGGAACTCTATTTTTAGACCGCGGTCTATCCGACGGTCAGCATCAGACAGGAATGGGGAACACTATGGCATTATATGAAAAAAATAAAGAAAAGACTTTATCGGACGAACTGTTCGCACATCCTACAAAAGAGTACAGAGGCGCTCCGTTCTGGGCCTGGAATACAAGGCCGGACAACCGTATGCTGGACGATCAGATGAGGGCTCTGAAGGAAATGGGGTTCGGCGGGTTTCATATCCACAGCCGTACCGGTCTGGATGTGCCTTACTTAAGCGACGCGTTTATGGATATGGCGGAGCACTGCGCGGATTACGCCAGGGAAAATGACATGCTGTTCTGGGCGTATGATGAAGACCGCTTTCCTTCCGGGTTTGCCGGAGGGCTTGTGACAAAGGACAGACAGTACCGCTATCGGGAACTTCTGTGGACGCCCAAAGAGATGAAGGCGCTGCCCTGCCGTCCCGAGGGACGGGCGACGGAAAGCTACCTTATCGGAAGATACCATGTGACGCTGGATGAGGAAGGATGCCTGGCGGAGTATCACCGGATGGCTCCGGAGGAACCTGCCGACGACTGTACATGGTACGGATATCTGCGGGTTGCGGATGACGACAGCTGGTTCAACAACCAGTCCTATGTGGACACGCTGAACACTCCTTCCATAGAGCGGTTTGTGCAGGTGACCCATGAGCGGTACCGCGAGCGTCTGGGAGGAGACTTCGGTACGCTGATCCCGTCCTTCTTCACCGATGAGCCCAAGACTACATACAAAAAATCTCTGTCTGTTCCGCAGGCCCGGAAAAATATCATCATGCCATGGACGGATGATTTCCCGGACACGTACAGGGAAGCGTACGGGCTGGATATCGTGGCCCATCTGCCCCAGCTGTTCTGGGAACTGCCGGGACGGGAAGTGTCCCGGATCCGGTATACGTATCACCGCCATGTATCCGAACGGTTTTGCGAGAGCTACAGCGGCACCATCGGAAAATGGTGCGACGCCCACGGTGTGAGTCTTACCGGACACATGATCAAGGAGCCGACCTTAAAGAGCCAGAGCACCGCGGTGGGAGAGACGATGGCGCCCCTGGGGCCTTTTGGCATTCCCGGCATCGA
>CANQHX010000001.1 GCA_947623905.1 uncultured Lachnospiraceae bacterium | reverse complement strand
TTTTGACCCCGCGGGTCTTGCGGAGTCAGCTTGATTATAATAGCATCTTGCTTTTCTCTTGTCAACACCTTTTTCCTATTTTTTTAATGTTTTTCCCGTTCCGCCGCGCTATATAAAAAGTGTCGCCGGGCGGCGACACTTTTTGCATAAGTAAGAAGCGCAGGCATCCGCGGCCTGCGCTTCCGGTCATTTCGGATATATGGGAAAACACGGATCGCTCCTGGGGCAGATCGTTGCTCACTCTCCTGTGTTCTCTGCGTTTTTGGCCTCTTCCGGGATCTGGAAATCTTCTACATTATTATAATTGCTGAAGGTTATATCCACCGTACAATCAGGAACCTGCACTTCTGCTCCCATGTCGGTTTCTTCAAACGCCCCGGCTACCATCTCCGCCATATCCGCGGACATTTTTACCGGCAGTTTTTCATTGACATCTATATAATACTTGACGGTAGTGGCATATTTGCTCCAGTCCACATCCCCGCCTCCTGCCAGTTCACCGATGGCCTGACTGATGATATTTCCGACATAATCGCCGGTCACCTGGACATTTACAACATAACAGTCTTTATTTTCTACCTTTTCCACGGCGTCTTCCAGCGTACCGGTCAGCTTGCCTTCCTGTACTGCCTTGAAAACTTTCAGGTCGCTTTGAGACTGTATGATATTATCATTCACATCCAGTTCTGTCCTGGTCCAATCATCCTGTTCATCGCTCTGCGCATATGAGATGCATTTGCCGTCCTCTACGACTATATACTGCTGCGTCTTCACCGGCAGCGTCATGCCGAGCATCTTCATCTCCATGGTCATGTCGCCCTTTGTTTTTATATCGGGACTGATAAAGGCGTCGACTGTTCCGGTCAGATGAACGGCTGTTTCCAGAGTTCCGTCCCCTTCTTCTCCTGTCGACATACCCAACGTCACATTCACATCCATATCTGTGCTGACAGACGTGACGTCTTCTTCTTTCTCCGCTACTTCCTCAGCCAGGCTCTCAAAAGTGACATTGTCTTTCTCATCGTTTGCAGCTTGTTTTTCCCCACAGCCTGCAGCGGATACTGTCATTGCCGCGGCCAGGATCAGGATCATGATTTTCTTTTTCATATTTTTTCTCCTTGTCTGATGAAATACATTTTATCAGTTAAACAACTCCGGGCGATACAAGCGGATCCCATCCTCCGATGTCTCTGCGCTGTTTCGTTCTTCATCCAATGTGATATCCGTCACATCACCCCAGCTGTCCGTCGTGTACGTGACTGTGCATGCATCCACATTGATCGTCAGGGCATTCTGATCTCTGCACAGCTCCATGATCTGGTCGGCCGCGGCCTGTGCGTCTGTTGTCATCTGTACCGGAAGACCGGTGGCCGCGTCAATATATATTTTCGCGTCGGCGGACACAGAACTCCAGTCATCTGCCTGAACGCCGAAGATATATTCTGTCATATTGCCCACGGCGCTTTGCACATAAGGTCCTGTCAGCCGGACGCTGAGCACCCTGCAGTCCGTTTCCCCGACTTTTTCCTGCTCGGCCTCAAGGGTTGCTTCTATATGATCGTCCTTTATATCCCGGTAAAATCCCGCGTCCATGATCACAGGCACGCCGCTGCCATCCTTCTGCGCCTTCTTCCAGCTGTCGTCCACTTCATAGCTGTCTACTTTGGCGTAAACATCATGACCGTCGCCGTCCTCCGATGTAGTATAGGATTCCATAGTGGATTTTATATCTATCGTCATGAGATTTAACGTTCCGTCAACGGAGGTTTTTGTTTTCCATCCGTCATACTGCACCTCCGTGGTGCTTGTCCCGTCATAGGTAAGATCCATAGAGCCGTCCGTATCTTCCCCGATAGAGATCTTCCCGTCGATATGAAATGTGGAGGACGCCTTTCCCGAGCTCTGTCCTTCCAGCGCGTTTGCCACTGTCTCAGCATATGTGAGCACATCATCCGGATTGTTGACTTTTACATTTTTTACGGATGATCCGTCGCCTTTTCCGGAGCAGCCTGCAAACGCCAGAAGCATTGCCCCGGCCAGCACAAATGCTGTCATTTTCTTTTTCATCGTAATCTCCTTCTGTACACTTATATTTCTATATTACTGAGGTACCTTTTGTAAAATATTCCACCAGGTAAATAAGCAGATTGTGGGCATTTACATAGGAAAGCAGCGGATTTTCTTTGATCATCCGGCTGCATGCCATGCCGAAAGGCGTCCCTATGCTGCATTCCACGATGAGGAAAAAGATCCATACGGCTACGATACCCTGGAGAAAGCCAAGCAGCAGGCCAGCCAGATGATTTCCCTCCCGAATGATGGGCAGCTTGTCAATGATGTGCAGCATACCGCCTGCCACCCGCATGATGACGCCTACAAGGAAGAAGGTCAGCAGAAAAGAAATGGCGGACAGGATCATACGGGCCGCGCCGGCAGCCACGGAAGCTGTCACACCGGATACGGAATCGTCCAGTCCGTCCAGCATGGGATTGATGACATCAGCGATAAATCGGGGCATTTCCGACGTATCCACGATATCTTCCCCGCTGATCTGCACATGATCCTCCACGTATCCGTAACATCCATCGTACACGGCGTCATATAAGCGGGTATAATCTGTGAGGGCAGTCTGCACAAGGGGAGACAGGACGCTTGCCAGCACCAGGGTGACCAGCAGAGACGCCGTGGAAAAAACAACCTTCAGCAGTCCCCGCTTGTAGCCTGTCCAGGTGCAGAACAGCACGGCAAACATCAGTATGCCACACAATATCCAATGGTTCATTCTCTTTTCTCCTGTTATCCGGCGGGATACTATCTCAGATCCACCACTTCACTGAATGCGTCTCCCATCAGGATAAATCTGGTGGCCGACAGGGGGATCACTTTTTTCACCGGCTGTTTAAAGTCCAGCGGCCCCAGCCGCTGTCTTCCTCTGGCATTGTATATACACCACTGCTTATCTGAATACAGTACCACCTGGCCATGGTCCATAAACACCTGGGTATAAGGGAAATCAAAATATTCCGACGAGACCTTGTTTCCCCTCCCGTCGTAAATGTCCATACGGTATGTATGCTCCATGTTGTCCGAGGGAAAGATCATGCCCGCGTATCTGTCATCCGAAAAAACAGACAACACCTGTTCTTCCAGCGGCACCTCCGCGAACAATTCCGGCGTCTGAGAACCCCTGAACACAGAGAAACGGTCATCTCCGAATACATACGCCACGCCGGAATTGGCATAATGCACCTTCGGCACGATGGTTTCCCGGTAATCCTGACTGGATACGATATTATCGCTGCGCTCCGCGCCCACACTGGAAAAATTGAAAAATTCCACCCGGCTGGAAACGCCTTCCTCATCTATCCCGAGATAACTGACCGCCAGCTTCAGGCCGTCGTCGGAAAGGGACATGGACAGCGGATACCCGCCGTTGGAAAAAACGGATTTGCCTTCCGCCACCACGCTCCCGGTCGTATCCAGATACTGGATGCGATGGCTGTTGTTGTCCTTCAACAGCAGCGCCACGGTGCCGATCTCCGAGATCTGCGCGTCCTGTATCGGAAGGACCGTATCATAGCTGTAAATCTTCCCGTGCAGATCAAATGCGCAGACATGCGTGCCGTTTTTCTCCGCGATGACCGCGTATCCCCGGCAGGTATCGGCCATAGGGGCTTTCATCTCATAGGTTTCATTCCATATGTCTTTATTTTCATTTTCAAAATACCGGGCGCCGTCTTTGGAAAACCGGAGTACTTTGCCGTAAAACCCCACATAATCCGCGTAGGTGTTTTCTCCCTGCTCCCAGCGGCTGACCACTTTGTAGCTGGTGTAAGGAAGATTGGTCCGCACAAGATACGCTCCGACCAGGAGCAGCACACAGACCAGCACGATGCTGCACACGAGGATCTTCACCCTGAGGCGGTGATGCCGGATACGCTCCTGAAAATCCATGGCGTCCAGCTCCGCCCGGCGCTTCTCCCTGCGCTTTCTGAGCCGGACCTTCAACGACTTTTGATCCTCCTGGTCTTCCAGGTCGTCAAAATTTTCTGCCAGGAGCGCTTCTTCTTCCGCCAGCCGCGCCGCTTTCGCCGCCTGCTTTTCTTCTTTGCGCAGCAGCTTTTCTTCTTCTTTTCTTAACCGCTCATCCTCTGCTTTCTCTCTGCGCCTGCGCTTTTCCTCCTGTCTGCGCCGGCGTTCGGCCTCCGCTTCCTCCTTGTGCTGACTCCGCCGTTCATCCTGTTCCAGAAGACGTTCGGCTTCCCTGTCAAAAGCCTCCTGCGCCGCCTTCTTTTTTTCTTCATCTGACTGTCCGGGTTCCTCCGGCTGCTCCGGATCTATCCCCGGCACATGCAGATCTTCCATCTCTACTTCTTCTATATCTTTTATCTGGATATCCTGCTCCAGATCGATCTCTTTTGTATTTTCATCACGGTTATCCGGCACAACTTCACTTCCCTTTTTCGTGATATTCCTTCAGCCTTACAGGCAGGCATATGCATTTCCGACCTTATCTAATGTAGTATAACACACTTTTATCTATGGTAACAATATTTTTTCACCAACTTGCAGTTCATTTTCACTTTTCAGATCATTGAGCATCCTGATCTGTTCCACCGCATGCTCGGAACTGTACCGATCGCGGCATATGGAGGACAGCGTGTCTCCTTCCTGCACGGTATAGATCTCAAAGCCGCCGGCCTGTCCGGCTCCCGCAGGTTCCTGTTCTGACGGAGCGACCGTATCAATATTTCTTGCTGAAACCGTCAGTTCCGTAGGCTCCGGCGATGGAGAGGAAGCCGCTTCCGGCGTCTGTTCGGGACCGGGAGACACAGGAGGTATTGTTTCCGGAGGGGCGGTCCTTGTCACCACATGGCTGCCGGATACTGCCTGCACAATGGTATCCATAGACTGCTGCAGCTGGTACATTTTCTCGTAATTGCTCATAAGAGTGATGCCTACTACCAGCACGACTATGACCATAGCGGCGCTGGCTACATAGAGAAATCCATTAAAGGAAGGGAAATTTGCCTCCTTTCGTTCTTCTGTCCGCTTGTCCTCACCGGCCTGCTCCGATGCCTTCGCCGTCCGCTCCCACGCGCGCCGCCTCTGGCGGGCAACGGGACAGGGATGGGACTCCGCGTATTCCTTCATGGGCTGATTATCTTCATAGTATATATAGTATCCCGACTGGGGCATAAACCGGCTGTGCTCCCATATGTAAAAAATCTCCTCTTCATTTTCGTCCCGGGTGAGAAATACAGTGGGCTGATGTTCCCAGCGGGTCACAAGATCCAGCACATGGCTGTATGCAGGCAGGCAAAAGCCCAGTACTCTGGAATGAGGAAAATAGATCTCTCGTTCCTCCCACAGCAGTTTTTCCAGCAGATCCGGTATTTTTATCTCATTGCCCGCGATCTCTGCCTGCTCCAGCACCATGACTCCGTCGATGAAGAAACACACGCCGTCCTGCTTGCGTTCTTTGCCCAGCAGTACAAGAACGCGGGGCGTTTCCGCATTCCGATACTGATCGATATAACTTTTCACCCTGTCTTCAATGTACAGCCTTCCTTTTCCGTTCGTGGTCCCTATCTGCCGGATGTTCCTCAAAGAGCGCACATCTGGATGCTCCTTATTTTCTTCCTGTTCATTTTCATTGTACATGACTTCAATCACCAACGGTCACCTCGCCTTATTTTTTGATGTAGGCACATTGTAACACGGCGGCTCTGCGACTTTTGCAATACTCTGGCGAACGATTCCGGAAAGTTTCCGACAAAACTTTGGTGTTGCCTGCATAAACTCTAAACATACGGGCAATGCTCCTTTTGAAAGGCAGGAATCGGCAATGGGCAGTGATATTCTCTATTTTGACAGCCACCGGAAAGACACGGTGGCCGAACTGAGCAATATACTTTCTTCCTATCTCAGCAAATTGACCAATGGACAGGCAGGATTTGTGCTCCTGTGCATTGGCACGGACCGGGTCACGGGAGACAGTCTGGGACCTCTTATCGGATACAAGCTGTCGCAGCTGGATATCCCCGGTCTGTTCGTTTACGGCACACTGAACCAGCCGGTCCACGCCTTAAATCTGGAACAGGTGCTGGAGGAGATCCGGGAGCAGCATCCGGACCTGCCCGTGCTGGCGGTGGACGCTTCTCTGGGACACCAAAAGCACCTGGGCTGCTGTACGCTGTGCAAAAGCAGCATACGCCCGGGCATCGGTGTGAAAAAAGATCTGAAAAAAGTGGGGGATATTTCTATCACGGGAATCGTGTGTGAAGCCACTCCATACGCGCAGTTGCAGTTGCAGACTACCAGGCTGTGCACGGTAATGGGGCTGGCGGATTATATAAGCGAAGGGATCCTGCAGGCGGCGACGACGCTGCCTTGAAATTTTTTCTATCTATCCTCCCTCCACCCTTCGGGATTCTTTTTGCTGTACACGCTGCGGCCCCGCAGTTTCTTTTCGTAGTGGTGCAGGAACTCGCATGTGCTGCAGTATTTGTCCACGAAGGTGACGACCCAGCTCTCGGCGCAGGATGGCATCTGGATGGTGATAGGCCACATGTGGGTCTTGATGATATCCCGCTCTTTTTTGTTGAGGGGAAACCTGCTCATGGCGTTGAGCAACGCCTGCTTGGGATGGGTGAGGCCGTGGAGATGGTTGCCGTCCACCTGTGCCTGGGTATGCCAGTCGTACAGGTACAGGTCGTGAAGCAGGCCCGCCCTGGCTGCCGACGATGCGTCCAGTCCCAGCTTCCTGCACGCCATATAGCTGAAAAAGGACACGTTGACACAGTGCTGGAGACAGCCGGTGCTGCTATGATGACGGTAATCCGCCATCTTCTGCACTACCGGGTCGTCGAGGACGGAGCAGATCTCATTGTAATACTCTTTGTAATAGCGGGATTTTTTTTCGGATAATCTTTTGAAACCCATATCTTCCTCCAAGGTTCTAGCCGTCTGTTGCCGCCAATGTTCACCACTGTGTTTTCTATTATATCTGAATGTAAATAGAACATCAACCATCTCCCCCAAATGCCAGCTACCAAAAAGTAAAGAACAATCTAATTTTTTCATACGAAAATATATTTGTATTGCTTTTGTGCCTACAACTGTGTATACTATATATGAATCATTTTTCTCCAGAAAGGAGTTTTATCCAATGGCAACAAAATCTGCAAATCTGTACGCGCGAATTGAACCGGAAATAAAAGAACAGGCAGAAAATATTCTCAACGCATTGGGCATCCCTGCTTCCAATGCCATCAATATGTTTTACAAACAGATCATCCTTCACAGGGGGATCCCTTTTGACGTGACCCTTCCTGTCGGGCATCCCCTTGATATGGCCGCCATGGGCACGGATGAATTAAACGCAGAGTTGGAGAAAGGATATGCGGATATGCTGGCGGACCGTACAAAGCCGGCCAAAGAAGTGTTTGAATCGATCCGCAGAGATTATCACTTATGAATTTTGAAATCAGGATTACAAAACAGGCCGATGCTGACCTGCGTGAGATTTATGAATATATTGCCTTTTCGCTCCTTGCCCCGGAAAATGCTGCCGGGCAGCTTGACCGTCTGGAAAAAAGCCTGCAGAGTCTGATGCAAATGCCTGAACGATTCCGCCAATACGAACAAGAGCCTTGGCACAGCCGGGGACTGCGGATAATGCCTGTGGACAATTATGTGGTATTGTATATTCCTGATACAAAAAAGGCCACAGTTATCATTATACGCGTGCTGTACAGCGGAAGAAATATTGACGCACAGTTAAATGCCATGCCTGATAAGTGATGTTATCTTCCGTCCAAAATACGGACCCATTTAAAATTTGTCGTAAAAAATATGATCCCGGCAGGAATCGCCCTGCCGGGATCGTTTTTTATTCTGCTTACAGACTCTTTACCGTCTCTACGATATTGTCTACCGTAAATCCGAACTGCGGGAACAGCACGCTGTAAGGAGCGGACGCGCCAAAGGTCTTCATGCCGATGCACTTGCCGTCCAGGCCCACGTACTTGCCCCATCCGAACTCGGACAGCGCCTCGATGGCCACACGTTTGCGGCATGCCCTGGGCAGCACTTCCTCTTTGTACTTGTCGCTCTGGGCTTCAAATACGTCCATACAGGGCATGCTTACCACACGCACATCCATGCCGTCCTGCTTCAGCACTGCCTTGGCTTCCACGGCAAGGGATACCTCGGAGCCGCTGGCCAGAAGGATCACATCCGGCACTTCCTTTACGCTGTCGTCCACCACATAGCCGCCCAGGATGGCGTCCTTGGAGGAGCCGGGAAGCTGGGGCAGGTTCTGGCGGGTCAGAGCCAGAGCGGTCGGCGTCTTGAAATTCAGCGCGGCATACCAGGCGGCCGCCGTCTCGGTAGCGTCCGCGGGACGCCATACATGGAAGCCGGGCATGGAGCGGAACATAGCCAGCTGCTCGATGGGCTCATGAGTAGGACCGTCCTCGCCTACGCCGATGCTGTCATGGGTAAACACATAGGTCACGGGCAGCTTCATGATGGCTGCCAGACGTGCCATGGGTTTTACATAGTCGCTGAATACAAAGAAGGTCGCGATATAAGGACGCAGGCCGCCGTGAAGGGCAAGGCCGTTGCCGATGGCGCCCATGGCGATCTCACGAACGCCAAAGTGCAGGTTCCGTCCGCTGTAATCAGCCTTGGAGAAATCTCCCGCGCCGGCCATATTGGTCTTGTTGGAGGGAGCCAGATCTGCGGAGCCGCCGATAAAGTTGGGGAACATGTCCTTGATGCGGTTGATCATCACGCCGGACAGGTTACGGGTAGCCTCCGGCTGATCCTCGTATGCCCAGAATGCTTCGCTGGTGAGCAGGTCTGCTGCCTTGGCGTCGTCATTGTGGTAAGTCTCCCACTTTTCTTCCATCTCGGGGAACTTGGCGCAGTACTCGGCGAACAGCTTGTTCCATGCTTCCTCCGCTGCGGCGCCGGCCTTTGCCAGCTCCTTATAATTGGCGTACACATCATCGGGCACATAGAAATCCTTGTCTGCGGGATATCCCAGATTTTCCTTCAGCGCTGCCACGTTCTCCTCGCCGAGAGGCTCGCCGTGAGCGCTGGCAGTACCCTGCTTGGCGGGACAGCCATAACCGATCTGGGTCTTTACGGTGATCATGGTCGGCCGGGTCTTGTCAGCCTTTGCCTCCTCGATGGCCTTTCCGATCTCCTCCAGATCGTTGCCGTCTTCCACTACAAGCGTCTGGAACCCAAACGCCTCAAACCGTTTCTTCACATCCTCGGTAAAGGCAATGTCCGTGCTGCCCTCGATGGAAATGTTGTTGCTGTCATACAGCACGATAAGCTTGCCCAGGCCAAGAGTACCTGCCAGGGACATACACTCGGAGGAAATGCCCTCCATCATGCAGCCGTCCCCGCCCAGGACAAAGGTGTAGTGATCCACTACATTGTAGCCTTCCTTGTTGAACTCTGCTGCCAGATGGGCCTCTGCCATAGCCATGCCCACTGCCATGCCCATGCCGGCGCCCAGAGGGCCGGTGGTGGCTTCCACACCCACGGTATGCCTGTACTCAGGATGACCGGGGGTAAGGGAACCGGACTGGCGGAACTGCTTCATGTCCTCAATGGTCAGGCCGTAGCCGAACAGATGGAGCAGGGCGTACAGCAGGGTAGACCCGTGGCCGCCGGACAGGATGAAACGGTCCCGGTTGGGCCAGTCGGGGTTTGCGGGGTTGTGGTTCATATGCTTTGCCCACAGCTCATATGCCATGGCGGCGGAGCCGAGGGGCAGGCCGGGATGGCCGGATTTTGCTTTCTGGATCGCGTCTGCCGCCAGCACACGGATGGCGTTGACAGACTTCACATCAATATTGCTCATAGTACTCTCCTTCTCTGTCATTCACCGAAAACTGCCTTGTAATCTGCCTGGAACTTCGCGATGCCCGCGTCGGTCAGAGGGTGCTTCGTGCACTGCTCGATGACGCTGTAAGGTACGGTGGCGATATCTGCCCCTGCCAGCGCGCAGTCGGTGATGTGGATGGGATTGCGCACGCTTGCGGCGATGATCTGGGTAGGCAGGTCATACATGGCGAAAATGTCCGCGATGGTGCGGATCAGGTCGATGCCCGGTGTGGAAATGTCATCCAGACGGCCCAGGAAAGGAGATACATAGGTAGCTCCTGCTCTTGCAGCCAGAAGGGCCTGGTTGGCGGAAAAGATCAGGGTCACATTGGTCTTGATGCCCTCGGAGGACAGCACCTTTGTGGCCTTCAGGCCTTCCACGGTCATGGGGATCTTTACTACCATGTTGGGATGGATCTTGGCGATCTCACGGCCCTCCGCGATCATGCCTTCCGCGTCAACAGTAGTAGCCTTTACCTCGCCGCTGATAGGGCCGTCCACGATGGATGTGATCTCCTTGATCACTTCGTTGAAGTCCCTGCCTTCCTTGGCGATGAGGGAAGGATTTGTGGTCACGCCGCAGATCACGCCCATATCATTGGCTTTTCTGATGTCATCTACATTCGCTGTGTCGATAAAAAATTTCATTGTGATATCCTCCTGTTTTGAATTTTATATTTCAAGGCGGCATGCCGCCTTTTTTACGATCTTACCAGATCTGCCCGTAATACGCGTTTTCTCCGTGCTTCCTCATGAAATGCTTGTCCATGAGAGGCTGCGGGATGGGCTTTACGTTGGGATTGAGCTTCTCTGTGTAGTACGCCATGCGGGCGCATTCCTCCAGCACTACTGCGTTGTGCACTGCCTCCGCGGCGTCCTTGCCCCAGGCGAACGGCCCGTGGTTGGTGCAGAGCACGCCGGGCACGTAGATGGGATCCCGGTGCTTGAACGTCTCAATGATCACCCGGCCGGTGTTTTTCTCATAGGCCTTGTTGATCTCCTCCTTGGTCAGGCTCCTGGCGCAGGGGATGTCCCCGTAAAAGTAATCCGCATGGGTGGTGCCGTAGCTGGGAATGCTCCTGCCTGCCTGTGCCCACTGGGTGGCCCAGGGAGAATGGGTATGTACGATGCCGCCGATGCCGTGGAACGCTTTGTACAGCTCGATATGGGTATCCGTGTCGGAAGAAGGCCGGTATTTGCCCTCGATCTGGTTGCCCTTCAGGTCCATGATCACCATATCCTCCGGCTTTAAGCTGTCATAATCCACGCCGCTGGGCTTGATGGCGAAATACCCTGTCTCCTTGTCGAAACCGCTCACATTGCCCCATGTGTAGGTCACAAGTCCCCGCCTGGGCAGCTCCATATTGGCTTCGTACACCTGCTGCTTCAATTGCTCTAACATAATGTGTTTCCTTCCTTTCTCATATAGTTTTTGCCCCATAAGTAATATCGTCAATCCATCGCCTGCAACACGGCAGATCTGTTTACTGCCCGTCAAAGATCACAGGTTTTCTACCGCGGCCCGCTCAATGGGAAGGCCCTCGATGTATCTCTTGATAAATGTCTCAAAACCTGCCACCGCGTCCGGATCAGGCTCCATACGGCTGCCTGCCTGTCCGGCAAATACCTTTTCGTTGAGGTAATCGCCAAGGCTCTGTCCTTCCGCCTTCTGCTTCATGTAGGAGGCCAGCAGGGCAATGCCCCAGGCGCCGCCTTCCCCGGCGGTCTCCATGACCGTCACAGGGGTGTCCATGGCCGCCGCCATAATGCTCTGGCCCACGCCCTTTGTCTTGAACAGGCCGCCGTGACCCATGATCTGCTCCACAGCCACATGCTCCTGCTTTGTGAGGATGTCCATGCCGATCTTCAAAGCTCCCAGGGAGGTGTACAGGTTCACCCGCATGAAGTTTGCCAGGTTGAACTTGCTCTCGGGAGTGCGCACCACCATGGGACGGCCCTCCTCAAAGCCTGTCATATGCTCGCCGGACAGATAGCAGTACGCCAGCAGTCCGCCGCAGTCCATATCGCCCTCCATGGCTTTGTTGTACAGCGTGCCGTACAGCGTGTTCATATCCATGTCCACGCCGGCCGCGTCGGCAAATTCCTTAAACAGTCCTACCCACGCGTTCAGGTCGGACGTACAGTTGTTGGAATGGACCATTGCCACGGGAGAACCGTCGGGGGTGGTCACCATATCGATCTCTTCATACGGCTTTGACAACGCATGGTCCAGCACAAGCATGGCAAATACGGAAGTGCCCGCGGACACATTGCCGGTACGCTTGTCCACACTGTTGGTGGCCACCATTCCGGTGCCCGCGTCGCCCTCGGGAGGGCACAGGGGAACGCCGGCCTGCAGCTTACCGCTTACGTCCAGGAAGGCCGCGCCTTCTTCCGTCAAAGCGCCTGCTCCGTCGCCGGCCGACAGCACCTTGGGCAGGATCTCCCGGATCTTCCAGGAATATCCTTTGTCCGCCACAAGGGCGTCAAACTTGTCCAGCATGACGGCGTCATAGTCATTTATCTCAGAATCAATGGGGAACATGCCGGAGGCTTCTCCCACGCCCATGACCTTTTCCCCGGTGAGCTTCCAGTGTATATAGCCTGCCAGAGTAGTCAGATAAGAGATCTGCGGAATGTGGTCCTCCCCGTTGAGGATCGCCTGGTACAGATGGGCGATGCTCCATCTCTGGGGAATGTGAAAAGCAAATTCCGCGGACAATGCCTCGGAGGCAGGTCCCGTGATATTGTTCCTCCATGTGCGGAAGGGAGCCAGCAGCTTCCCGTCCTTGTCAAAGGCCATATAGCCGTGCATCATGGCGCTGATGCCGATGGCTCCCAGTGTCGTGAGCTCCACATCATATTTCGCCTTTACGTCCTTTGCCAGGTCGCTGTAGCAGTCCTGCAGGCCTGTGGTGATATCCTCCATGCTGTAGGTCCACACGTTGTTCTCATAACGGTTTTCCCAGTCGTGGCTGCCTGACGCCACCGGCTGATTGTCCCCCGTCACCAGCACGGCCTTGATCCGGGTGGAGCCGAATTCAATGCCCATGGCGGTGTCCCCCGCCAGAATGGCTTCTCTGATCTGATTTGTATCCATAAATACCCTCCTCCTTTTGGCGCGCGTCTTATCGCGCAAAGGGCGGCCTGCCGCCCTTTTTCCTTTTTCTAAAGCTCCACACGGCCCTCCAGGGCCCGGAGCAACGTCATCTCATCGATATATTCCAGATCGCCCCCTACCGGCACGCCGCTGGCAATGCGGGTGACCTTGATGCCTGTGGGCTTGATCAGCTTGCTGATATACATGGCGGTGGTCTCCCCCTCCAGGCTGGAGTTGGTGGCGATGATCACCTCGTCCACATCTCCCTGGAGACGGGTCATCAGTTCCTTTAAGCGTATCTCCCCGGGACCGATGCCCAGCATAGGGGAAATGGCCCCGTGGAGCACATGGTACACGCCGTCATATTTTCCGGTCTTCTCGTAGGCCACCAGATCTCTTGTGTTTTCCACTACCATGATCACCCGGTGGTTCCGCTTCGCATCGGCGCAGATATTGCACACGGGCCGGTCCGTCAGCGTACAGCACTCCTTACAGTAGCACACATGCTCTCTGGCCTCTCGTATGGTATCCGCCAGCCGGTTGACCTTTTCCTTTGGCTGGGCCAGAAGATAGAAGGCCAGCCGCTGGGCGGTCTTGCTGCCCACGCCGGGCAGCTGGGCCAGCTGTTCCACCAGCTGGTTGATCCTTTGACTGTAATAATCCATCAGAAGGGAAGGCCTCCTCCCAAACCGCCGAGGCCTCCCGCGATCTGGGACATGGACGCGCTGGACAGTTCATCTGCCTTGCGCATGGCCTCATTGACAGCCGCCATAATGAGATCCTCCAGCATCTCCACATCATCGGGATCCACCGCTTCGGGATCCAGCTTTACCTTCACCACTTCCTTCTTGCCGGTAACGGTCACTTCCACCGCGCCGCCTCCGGCGGCGGCAGTCACCTGCTCCTCCTCCAGCTTCTTCTGGGCCTCTTCCATCTGCTTCTGCATCCTCTGGGCCTGTTTCATGAGATTGTTCATATTGCCCGGCATGCCGCCGGGAAATCCGCCTCGCTTTGCCATAACTGCAAATTCCTTTCTTGTTTGCTGGTTGTCTGTCAGGATTCCTCCTGGATCTCCATATTTATTATATTCCGCAGGTCAGGATAGGCAGCTTGTACCTTCTGCCCTTCTCCCGCCAAACGGAATGTGCATTTCACCTGTTTGCGGAGCGTTTCCGCGATGATCTCCTCCAGCCTTGCGGGGATCCCCGCCATCTCCATGCGCTGACAGTCAAATTTATCCCGGTAGTCAAAGGCTACAAGGAGCTGGCCGTCCTGTCCGAGAGACAGGTTTGCTTTCTCCAGCGCCTGAAAGTCTCCGCCGGACACGTTTTTCTCCAGCATACTGTGCCAGTGCTCCACTACCAGTTTGATATCCTCCGGCACCGCCGTCGGCAGCACTGCCGGCGCTTCCGGTTGCTCTTCGTCCTCTGTCTGCTGTCTGACCGTTTTGGGGGCAGGAGCCGCCGGCACGCCTTCCTCTATCTTCCTCTCCAGTTCCTTTACCCGGGCCGCCAGATCCTCCACGCCGGTCTCCATCTGGGGACGGCACAGCTTGATGATGGCAACCTCGGTGACGATCCGTTTCTGGGTGGAATAGCGCAGCTGATTGGACAGCTCAGAAAAAATGCGGATATACCGCATGAGCGTCTCGGCGTCTGTCTTTTGCGCTGCTTCTTTCATGGCCGCTATCTGCTCCGCGGAAACGTCCAGCGTATTTTCCACCTTGTCAGAGATCTGCAGCAACAGCAGGTTGCGCAGATACCACGTAAAATCCGTGACAAACTGGGCGAGCTCCCTGCCTGCCACGATCAGCTCCTCCACCACGGCCACCGCGCCGGCTACATCGCCGCCGCACACGGCCGACAGAAGCTTTTGGAATGTCTCGGCGTCCACTCCGCCGAGAACCTGCAGTACCTTCTCATAGGTCAGCGTTTCGCCGAAATAAAATGCCATGCACTGATCCAGCAGGCTCAGGGCGTCACGCATGGAGCCGTCGGCTTTCCGGGCCACATAGGCCAGGGCTCTCTCCTCCGCTTCCTGTCCTTCCTCCTGCACCAGCTCCCTTAAATGGCCGGTGATGGTATCCAGCGGGATCCGGCGGAAATCGTACCGCTGGCATCTGGACAGGATGGTAATGGGGATCCGGTGGGCTTCCGTGGTCGCCAGTATAAAGATCACGTAGGCCGGAGGCTCCTCAAGAGTCTTCAACAGGGCGTTGAACGCCCCGGTGGAAAGCATGTGCACTTCATCAATGATATATACTTTGTATTTGCCGTCTGTGGGCGGATAGGCTACTTCGTCCCGGATCTCGCGGATATTGTCCACGCCGTTGTTGGACGCCGCGTCGATCTCAATGACGTTCATGGAGCTCCCCGCGGCAATGGCCCTGCACATATCGCAGGTCAGACAGGGGCTGCCGTTGACAGGCTGGCGGCAGTTTACCGCCTTGGCAAATATCTTTGCGATACTGGTCTTTCCGGTTCCTCTCGTACCGCAGAACAGATACGCGTGGCCCACCCGCCCTGTGTTCATCTGATTGCGCAGGGTAGTCACGATATGATCCTGCCCTTTCACCCCCTCGAAGGTATCCGGGCGGAACTTTCTGTACAGCGCTGTGTAGGACATACGAACATCTGCTCCTTTTTGGCGCGTCAGTCGCCGAAACTGATCCCGATCATTCTTGCCTCTTTGATGATGGAGGCATCGGGGGATACCATCTTCAGCTTGTTGGCGATCTCCTCCAGGGGAATGGTACCCACCTCATTGTTGACGATATTGACAAGAACCCCGTACTGCTTGCTGACGATCAGCTCGGCGGCTTTCGCGCCGAGACGGGTGGACAGCACCCGGTCGTAAGGGCAGGGGCTGCCGCCGCGCTGCATATGTCCGGGAATACAGATGCGCACCTCCACGCCGGACTTTTCCTTGATCCGGTCGGCCAGCTCATAGGCCACGCTGGGATAGGGGTAATTTTCCATCTTTTTCTTGTATTCTTTTCTGGGCAGGGCGGCGTCCTCTTTGGAGATGGCGCCTTCCGCCATGGCCACGATGGTGAAATCCTTGCCCTGCCGTTTTCTGGCTTCAATGGCCTGAATGACCTTGTCCAGGTCGTAGGGGATCTCCGGCAGCAGGATGATGTCCGCGCCGGCGGCAATGCCCGCGTGGAGAGTCAGCCAGCCCACCTTGTGGCCCATGATCTCCACAAGGAAGACCCGGTTGTGAGAGGCCGCCGTGGTATGGATGCAGTCCATGGCCTCCGTGGCAATGTCCACGGCGCTCTGGAAACCAAACGTCATATCCGTACCCCAGATGTCATTGTCAATGGTCTTGGGCAGGCCGATGATATTGAGCCCCTCCTGCTTCAGCAGGTTGGCTGTCTTCTGGGTGCCGTTGCCGCCCAGGATCACCAGGCAGTCCAGACGCAGCTTGTAATAGGTGTGCTTCATGGCCTCCACCTTGTCCAGACCGTTCTCATCCGGCACCCGCATGAGCTTGTAGGGCTGGCGGGACGTACCCAGGATGGTGCCGCCCTGGGTAAGGATGCCGGAAAAATCCGAAGGGGACAGCATGCGGTAATTGCTGTAGATCAGACCTTTGTAACCCTCTTCAAATCCATATATCTCTACTCTTTCCAGCTGGCTGCACAGGCCCTTTACCACGCCTCTCATGGTTGCGTTTAACGCCTGGCAATCGCCGCCGCTGGTCAAAAGACCGATTCTCGTTGTTCTGTTCATAATGATCTTCCTTTCTGCTCCGCAAAACAAGAAGTAGCGGGTAAATCGGTTCCTTCTTATTTTGCTTTGCAAAACAAGAAGTAGCGGGTAGTTGGTACCTTCTTGTCCTGCTCCGCAGTACAAGAAGTAGCGGAGAGTAAATCGCTCTGCGATTTACTCTCCTTCATTATAGCTTATTCCGGCGGCAATCACAACCAAAAATTCACAATTTCGTATGCAAAAAGCGCCCCGGCTGTGCCTGTAAGGCCGCCGGGGCGCTGATCAGTTGTTTATAAAGCTGCCTGCTGCATATTTTTTATTCCGGAGGAAGCTCCACAGGGAATTTGTTTAATGCGCCTGCTACATGCTTCAGGATCAGCAGGGCGTCATATACGGAAACATCGCCCTGTCCGTCTACATTTGCGGCCTTCCACTGACGGGTAGAAAGAGTGATGGTTCCTACTACATGCCGCAAAGCGCAAAGAGCGTCACGTACTGTAATTTTGCCGTCGCTGTCTGTGTCACCCCAACGGAATGCACCCATTACAAAGGCTACAGGATCCAGCGAATCGACCGTAACAACAACCGTGTCATCTGCCGTTACGGAAGCATCCAGTTTCGTCCATGCTCCGTTTTTAAACTGCAGTACGTATACATCGGTTTCTCCCATTTCCACACCGGGAACCGTAAATGTAAGAGTCAGAGGAGTTTCCGGCTTGTTCTTTGCAATAAGCTCTACCGCTTCTTCCAGTTCCAGACCGCTTACGTCCGCTTCTCCGAGAGCCGCCTTCAGTCCGTCTTCCGTCTGCAGCGGAGCCGCAATATCCGCATCTCCAAGCTCGCTGAGCTGAAGATCGACATTCTTGCCGGTACCGTCCTTTGCCTCAACACCTGTCACTGCATCCGGAGGCGTTACCGGATCCTCCTTGGGACGTACCGAAAGGGAAACCGCATCGGGACAGGAAAGACCTTCCAGAGTCTTAAGCGTTCTGCCTGTAACCGTCCTGACAGCATTTTCTGCCGCGGTAACACTCATAGCGACTTCTTCCTCAGCAGACCCGATCGCAAGTTTCACATTGCCCAGCTTCGTCTCTGTGTTGTCGGCAAACAGGCCGGATGCGCCGGCAATATAAATATTCAGGAGACCGGTATCCTTCTGATAACGATATTCCGTTACCTTCGCGGATACGCCTTCATCAAATACAAACTCCAGCACGCCATCTGCATTCGCATCGCCCTGAAGGGACAGCTGAACGGAACTGCTGGCTGCCGCGCCGTTAAGCACTGCTCCCAGCTCCGCCATATTCTCGTAGTCCGTCTTGTTCAAGGTAACAGCGGATACGCCGCCTGCCTGATATGCTGCCTGTCTGAGTTTTGCGGTACCGTAGCTGACAACGGCTATTTCATTGGAAGCCGTCTCAAGTGCTGCCGCGCTGCTGCTCTTGAGGGTGATATCCGGCAGTTCCGCAAACGCCGGCATATCCGCGAACAGGGAATCGCTGACAAGCCTCTGTCCTTCATTGGTCTGAGCGTTGTTCACACGATACAGCTCCGCACGGACCTTCGTTATTTCTTCCAAACCTGCTCCGTCTATTTCATCGGGCTCGATCCAGTAGATCCATGTACCGTTTGCTACATCCTGTATATCTCCATTCTCCGGTACGTCAGCCATGACGATCTGATATGCTTTCAGCGCGCCTTCACTGTCGATACCGCCTACGATATTGCCATCCTGATCATACAGTATCACTACGTTATAAGCAGGATTACCCTTGTAAGATCCGGCAAATACAATGGAACCTTCGGGGATCACATCTTCTTCTTTGTCACCGTACTGGAATGCGCTGCCCAACCGGCCGATGGTCGTATTCACATCTTCTGTCCGTATAAAATCTACGTTATCGCCTGTCACGCCCAAAAAGTCCAGTTCGGCAATGGAGATCACGTCTCCCTGTGCCGCCTTTACCGTCAGCTTCACGCTGTCTGTTCCGTATGTACTTACATATTTCTGATCGTCATTTGCGAAATACACCGTCTTGCTTCCGCCCAGGGTACCCGCGTCTACCTGCGCCCATTCGCCGTTCTCATCTTTTACGGAAACTGTGTATTCACCTATCG
The DNA here is from genome assembly GCA_947623905.1 of uncultured Lachnospiraceae bacterium. Classification (GTDB taxonomy): domain Bacteria; phylum Bacillota; class Clostridia; order Lachnospirales; family Lachnospiraceae; genus CANQHX01. Next base: position 69,408 of record CANQHX010000001.1, on the reverse strand, counting down.
GATCGGACGCGCCTGCGGTGTACTTGAAACCGGTGATCTCTTCGGTCTGGTTGAATTCAACAAAAATGTTGCCTTCTTCTCCCTTTACAGAAGCCGTATAGACGGTGCTCACCTTATTGTCGATGGTCTCTGTCAGAGGATCTGTCGGTACGGGATCACAAGGATCATCCTTTGTACCCTTCTGAGGTTCCGGAGTGCTTACGGGTACAAGGGTTGCTTCTTCCTTATCATCATTTTCATCTACTTTGTTGTGAACGGTCCAGTATGTCTTATCCAGACTGCCGTCATGCTCGATCTTGATAGGATCCAGCACCTTCGCGGCAGAGCGGTTGAGATACTTGTCGACCACAGCCACCTCATAAGTCACTACCCGGTTGTTGATCGTAGCGACCACGTCGCTGTACGTATCGGATGTGGTAAAGCCCACTACCTGTTTTTCCACCGTACCGCCGGATGTGATGCACCGTGTGATCTCATAACCCAGTATGTCCTCTGCCGGAATATTGTCTTTTGCTGCCAGCTGGAAGTTCACCTGGTTGGCATTGTCCGCATCCACGGTTGCCTTGGCAGTGTCTGCCACCGCCTCAGTGGTGCCGTCTGTATTAAGACTGCTGCCGCTATTCTCCAGCCGGTAAACCCTTGCTTCATCATTGACGTAGTAGATCGCTCTCGTCTCTGCGGCAAACTGACTTGCATACAGAATGGTTCCCTCGTCAGGCGTTTTTCCCCAGCGCTCAAAGAAAGGAAGGATGTTCTTTTCTGCTGCCGCGCAGGCGAGACGCATCAGATCCTGCTCCACGTTTCCTGCCAGTGTAAGGGGGATATTGCCGGGAGCGGGAGCTTTTTTCACGTCTCTCGCATACGTGTCGACCCTTGCAAAGAACAGATTCTTCAGCTGCGTCTCAGGATCGTCATACGTCATATAGTTGTAGCCGTTATCATATGCCAGATGCAGCTGCCAGTACATGCCCAGCTGGGTAAATACATTGGATGCGCGGCCCTTTGTATTGGAGGTTACTTTCTTATATACCTCATCATATTTGAACCGCACGCCGTCATTTGTCTCATTGGCCTGTGCCAGCACGGCAAAGTAGTTGTTTGTGATCTCCGCGATGCTGTAGGTTCCCTGGTTGATGTCATGGCCGATCTCATGGGCGATGCCCCATCCGAAATAATTGCCGCTGACATATCTGCCCAGTTCGTCCGTCACAACTCCCTTACAGCTGAAGATGCCTGCTGTCTCGGGATACTCGATACCGATATGATTGCCGCTGGCGTACATGAACGCGCCGGAGAACATTCTCTGATAACGGATGTTCAGATGTCTGTCGGGATAGCGGTCCCTGGCTTCCTTGGCGTTTCTGTTGAGGCCTTTGTGCTGATAGAACAGGTCCATCATTTTTTCCATGGCCTCCGCGCCCTTGACGATCTGCTCAGCTTTCTGCTGCGCGGTGCCTTCCCCTGCGCTGCTGAGGATCTGCTGCGCGGGCAGGGACAGCATCATGGTATCCAGCATCACATCGGACGCGCCGAGGATACAGTTTTCTTTTTCGTAATCATATTTGTTTACATACGCGTTTGCCGAACCCTTATGATATTTCTCATGATTGGCCGGCATCTGGCTCACGTAAGTCTCCAGCGCTTCCACATACGCGGTGGCCTTTTCCAGCTTGACAGCAGGATCGGTAACCTGATACAGATCCAGTACAGGTACGCTCACGCCGCCGCTTACACGAACGGCAAAGCGGTCCTTTGTAGAAGTATCGCCTCTGTACTGTACATACAATGCGCCGCCGGATTCTTTATCGGTGGTCCATATCCTGGGAATGTTAACGGTGTTGGCGCCGACCTTCAGGTTCTGTACTTCTCTTACAAGCGCGTTTGACTCGGCATGATACTGCGTAGCCACAAGGGTAAGACCGGAGTCCGCCCCTGTCTTCAGCCTGCTGTGTCCTACATACACGGTGATCGACTCACCTGCCGCGCCGATAACGCCCAGCGGCTGCCATGCGTTGAGGCCGCCGAAGCCTCTGTTCTCATCTTTTGTCGTAATACCGCTGTGGATCTCCACGGAAGGCTGCAGCTTCTCATCCCGGAGGATCTTCTCCGCGGTCTGCAGCTCACGTTCCATCGCATCCAGCTCGGGAGAGCATTCATTGCTGATGGCTTCGGGAGTATTGATCTTCTTCCGCAGTTCATCGATGGTCGTCTGATCTACCTCTTTTTTCAGCACGGTGTGCAGATCATCGGTGTAGAGCCCCATGATCTCCTCCATGAGAGGATCGTAATCGTAGAAATAGACTTCCGATACGGCGATGGTGCCGTCAGACGTAGCCTGATATCTGCCCAGGCCGATCTGGATCTTCTGGGCGGTGATGGGGGTATCCAGTTTCAGCAGGTAGTAAAGCCTGCCCTCTGAATCTTTCATCTGAGAGGGATGGAACTCTGCCACCTCTCCTTTATTTCCTTTTGCGTCCCAGTAATTCATCCGGCAGTAGAAAATGCCGGTGTCGCCTGGCGTGGTCTGCTGGATCCGGATGGTATCCATTTTATATTCCTTGTCAAATTCAAAGAACAGGCCGTTATTGCCCAGATTCCAGAAGCCGCCGTCATTCCAGATCCTCTTGAGATAATAGGATGACGCGTTCTTGTCTATCGTACCCCACGCGCTCTTGGCGCTCTGGTCCGCATCCAGCGGGCTTTCCATCATTTCTCCCGTATGAGTGGCGCTGATGATATGGCAGTCGTCTGTCTGAGGCCCGCCTCTGTTGATCAGCTTATACTGGGGAACCACCGCGGGGTTGATGTCCAGCGTCCTTGCGGAACTGGGAATAGAACCGTCACTTTCACCATATTCGTTGACGCCCTTGACCATCACGGTATAATCCTTGTTTGCTTCCAGCTCCGTAATGGTGTATGTATTGCCGGTGATCGGCTCGCTGTTGGCAACGGTATAGTACTGAGCAGAGCTCTCCTTGTAATAAACGTTATAGGATACCGTATCCTTCATTGCCTTCCAGGAAACTGCTATGCCCCTGTATTTGCCGGTGGCCACCACGTTGTCGGGCGGTTCGGGCTTTCCCTTCGGTTTGGGCGTAACATCCTGGGGCGCGCAGAAACCGCTGCGCCATGTTCCGTTCTTGGACTGCACGCTTACCGTATAGGTAGTATAGTTGAGCAGCTTATCCCCGCCGAAAGACGTGACGGTAAGGGAGTTGGTCACAACGTCCACAACCTCTATCTGATCGCCGCACTGGATCTTTACATCATAACCGGTCACATTGGTGCAGGGATCCCATGTCACGGTAAACTCCGCGCTGCCTGCCTCCAGTCCCATGCCCTCCGGAATGTCTGTAACCGGGTCGGGGATACGATCTTCCATACCATTTACAAATTCTACCTGAGAGATCTCGGCAAGGTTATTGTTCTTCGTGCCGGTGATCGTCAGTGTTACTTTCTTCACCGCTATCTTGCCGCCCAGATCCAGCTGGATGTTGCCGTTTCCGTCAATGGTGGCTACCGCGTTGGTCTCCGTGAGGGCCATAGCTTCCGTATGAACGGGAACCGTAATGGTCTTATCCTCGCCGTCTTCCACATATGTCACTTCAATGGTCGCGTCTGTAATGGCATTTTCCTTAACCGTTTCGATCACAATGCCGTCGATCTCGGCTGTCTCTCCTTCCGCCGCCACATCCAGGCTCAGGGATACGGGATTCTGCTCGGAAATATCCCCTTCCTGGGCCGGCTTCAGGGCTACAGAGCCTTCATTCTTTGTCAGGACGCTCAGATCGCCTTCCACGATGGTTTTTTCATCTGCCTGTATCTGAATGAGGGACGTGGGGATAAAGGTCTCGGGCGTAGCCGTAATGTCACGGTGCTCCTTGTATCCATTGGTAAAATAATCCAGGTCCAGCAGATCCACGCTGCCGTCTCCGTTCAGATCCATCACGGGAGCTTCCTCTGCCCCTGTGCCCGCGTCGATCGCATCTACCAGAGCAGCCTTGTCGCTGTCGTCGATAACGCCGTCGCCGGTCACTTCTCCGATGAGCAGGACACCGGGATGAGGCGTCTGTTCATCATAGGTCTTGCCTGCCAGAAAACCGGTATTGACCTTTACTTCCACACCCTGGGAAGCCACTGTCAGCTGCTGCGTATACGTGGCAAATCCGGTGGAACTGATCTTCAGGGTATACTGTCCCGGCGCAAGCTTTTCATAGTCCGCGAACAAAGATTCCTGCTGAGCAGATTCGTCAGCGTTCATGGTCACATATCTGGTTCCCATGCTGACGGAATTCTGATCCAGGAGTTCTACATTAAAAGTAACTGATTTGTGCAATAACAGTACCCGGCCGATCGATACCCTTACCTGGCCGGTACCTTCCTGCGTCTGCTCTGTCCCGGGCGTGCCTTCTTCCACAGCATACACAAACGGATTCTGTGTCAGGATCATGGCGGCCATCAAAACCCAGGCAACAAGCTTCTTCATTCTTTTCATACTTCACTCTCCCTTTCTGTCGTATTACATATCAATATACACAGGGCCGCCGCTCCGGATATGCCGCTGCGGAGCTTAACCCTAAAATATCCATATGTTGTCTCAGTATAGCATATCCTACGTAAATTTAGCAATGATTTTGTTTACATAAATTACTAAATTATCATTTCAAAAAGAGCGGAATTATTACAAATTCTTGAACGATCTGCGCATTGACATTTTGCCCCGCTGCCGCTATAATCTGTGATTGTGGAGATGTACCCAAGCGGCTGAAGGGACCGCACTCGAAATGCGGCAGGCCGGGTGACCGGCGCGAGGGTTCAAATCCCTCCATCTCCGCTCGTCCATTTTTCCTATGGCACAAAAAAACGCAGGCATGACAGCCCGCGTTTTTTTCTCTATTCATCCTGTTTTTTGTGTTCTCTCTTCCACGCCTTGATATCTTCCAGTCTTTTTTTGTACGCTCCTTCCCGTCCTTCTCCCGCGGGACGGTAATACTCCCTGCCCGCAAGGGAATCCGGCAGGCACTGCATGTTTGTCAGCTTGTCCTCAGTGTCGTGGGCGTACTGGTATCCTTTCCCGTAGCCCACCTGCCCCATCAGGTCTGTCACCGCGTTGCGGATCACAAGGGGCACCGGCTCCGCCAGATGCTCGATGGCGTCCAGCTTTGCCTCCTCGTAGGCCACGTACAGAGCGTTGGACTTGGGGGCCATGGACATGTACACCACCGCGTGGGTGAGATGGACGCTGCACTCCGGCATCCCCAGGAAATGGCAGGCCTGGTAGGCCGCCACGGCCACGGAAAGGGCATTGGGATCCGCGAGGCCCACGTCCTCGCTGGCAAACCGTACGACCCTGCGGGCCACATACAGGGGATCTTCTCCCGCCTCCAGCATCCGGGCCAGCCAGTACACTGCCGCGTCAGGATCGGAATTGCGCATGGACTTGTGGAGGGCGGAAATAAGATTGTAATGTTCCTCCCCCTTCTTGTCATACAGAAGGGATTTTTTGGATGTACACTGCTCCAGCGTCTCCTCTGTCACCGTCACGGCGCCGCTTCCGTCCACCTGGCCGTTGAGCACTACCATCTCCAGTGTGGACAGGGCCGTGCGGGCGTCGCCGTTGGCAAAGTTGGCGAGAAATTCCAGCATTTCATCGGATATGCGCACCGTCATGTTGCCGAACCCCCTGGGATCCTGCAGGGCCCGGCGCAGAAGAGCCGTCAGCTCCTCCGTCTTCAGCGCCTGGAGCACAAACACCTTGCACCGGGAAAGAAGAGCGCTGTTTATCTCAAAGGACGGATTTTCCGTGGTGGCGCCGATGAGGATGATGCTCCCCTTTTCCACAAAGGGCAGGAAGGCGTCCTGCTGGGCTTTGTTGAACCGGTGGATCTCGTCTACGAATACGATGGTCCTCGCCCCGTACATCCGGTTGCCCTCCGCCTGCTGCATCACGCCGCGGATCTCCTTGATGCCGCTGGTCACAGCGGAAAAATCAATAAAAGACGCGTTGGTGCGGTTGGCGATGATCCGGGCAAGGGTGGTCTTTCCCACGCCGGGAGGCCCCCAGAAGATCATGGAGGATATCTGATCGCTCTCAATGAGGCGGCGCAGCACCTTCCCCTGCCCCAGCAGGTGGGTCTGCCCCACAAATTCTTCCAGCGTCCGGGGCCGCAGCCTGGCGGCCAGAGGCTGGGTTTCCTCTCCCCCGAAAAGGGTCATCTGTTCCATATGCCTCTCACTCCTCATACTCCAGCTTGCAGAATACCATATTCTTCCGCTGCCAGGTATAAGCGATCAGCACTTCATTCTTATCATTGCAGATCACGGCGGGGTAACAGTAAGCGCCCTCCTGGGTCTCCAGATCGATCAGGTGGGTAAAGGTCCCGCCGTTGTCCTTCGACACCGCCACCGTCAGGGGTGTGCGGGGGCCGTTGAACATACCGGGCAGATTTTCCCTGGGATTGTACACCAGGACGATGTCGCCGTTGTTCATGCGCACCAGATCGATGCCGCTGTTATTGTTGGGCAGGCCGGTATCATAGGCGGTACACCAGGTACGTCCCCCGTCGGCGGAGTCGCTGCGGAAGATCCGGGAGCTGGTGCTGCGCATGAACATGTGCACGTCCCCCTTGTCATCCTGCCACAGAGTGGGCTGGATGACGCCCTTGCCGAACAGGCAGAGCTTGTTGTAAGGACGGTGCATGACTCTGGAGTCCGTCCCCGCGCGGCGCACGGGCACAAGGCTGCTCATCTCCCACGTCGCGCAGTCGTCTGTGGAAATGTCCACAAAAGCGTCCCATGTATCTCCCTCAAAGGAAGCAGGGGCCAGCACGGTACCGTCCTTTAAACGGATCGGCTTGTTCTTCACCGGGCCCCTTCCGCCGGAGCAGTCCCCCGGCACCAGTTCCTGAGGATCGGTAAAGGTCTCGCCGCCGTCCCGGCTCTCCACAAAATAAGTCTTCCATATGGGAATGGCAGCGCCCACCTTGAAAAACAGTACGACCGTGCCGTCCTGTTTCCGGAACAGCACCGGGTTCCACATGGCGACAGCCCGCACCTGGGCCGCCCTGCGGGGAAATTCCCACGCTCCGTTCACCCGTCTGGATACCCAGATATCCACATCCGGGCCCTTTTCATGACTGCCGCCGAACCACGCGGCCAGCACTACGTCATCCTCCAGCTGCAGCAGCGTGGCGGCGTGACAGCTGTCGAAGGGTTTTCCTTCTTCCTCTGCGATAAATTCCTGTACAAAATTTCTGACCTTCATAGATCTTACACCCCCATACGTAAAAACATCGCGGTCCTCATTGTTTCTTTCCGCGGCCAAGCGCCCGTCCGACGCCGCGCAGAGGCTTTGTCACCTTCCAGGAAACGGAAGCGCGCATACGCTGACATTCCTCACGGCTCTGCTGCAGGGCCGCGCTTGTCTCCCCGTAAGCCCGGTTCACGCCGGCAAGCATCTCGTTGGCCTGCATGAGCTGGGCGTACATCTCGTCCTTGATCCGCACCGCCTCGTTGAGACGGTCTATGGTAAGCAAGTATTCCTTCTCCGTGTTGTGGAGCAGTCCTTCCGCCTCTTCCTTGATCCGCACCGCGTCATTGAGACGGTCTATGGTGAGCAGATATTCCTTCTCTGTATCATGGAGCACCTGTTCTACTTCTTCCTTGATCCGCACCGCCTCGTTGAGACGGTCTATGGTGAGCAGATATTCCTTTTCCGTATCGTGGAGCACCTGCAGCACCTCCTGATAGCGCGCGATGGCCTCCTCGCGCTCCTTCACCAGCGAAGCGTGGTCCTCCAGTTCTTCCAGGGTGACCCGTTTTTTCTGGTAACGGGCGTCCGTGAAGGCCGGCTCGCCCCCTGTATAGGCGTACCGGATAAATGCGTCCTCCATCTGCCGGAATACGGTCAGTTCCCGGTCTGTAAAGTCAAATTCCGCCACAAAAGCGGCGAACGTGTATCTGGCGGAGATCTCTGCCAGATATTTATCATAAAAATGGCAGAGGATCCGGTAGATCACATAGCGCTCCGGCACAGGGAAATCACACACCCACTCATAGTCGAAGGCGGTTACCGAGCCGTCGGGCAGCAGCACCAGATTGTCGAAGATCACATCCAGATTGCAGGGGGAGATACATTCCATCCCGCTGCAGTCCGCTTCTCCGAACATTTCCGCAAATCCGCCGGTGGAGGCAAACTCGCACCGGTTCTTTGGAGCTGCCGCGTACAGCTTTGAAAAGATCTGCTTCATCCGCGCGAACAATTCCTCCCAGGAAGACAATCCCCGGCACAGCGCTTCCTCCAGGCCGGTGCCCCGGACAAACGGATAGCGCACACAATCCTCTTCAAAAGTCCCTTCCACCAGACGGATGGCGGGATACAGATCTTTTACCTGCTCATAATTGTCCCGAAACTGACGGATATGGGCGGCGGCCTCCTCATTCAGGGGACGCTTTTCAATGTACTGCCGTCCTTCCTCCTGACAGATGAGCGTCTTTGTCTGAAACCTGGGGGTCCTGCTCTGATTGTATTTGCTGTAAATGACTGTTCTCATACGGCACTCAACCTCTCATCCCTTTTTTGCAATGACCAGAAAGGAATTTGCGAAATAGGGAAACAGCCCGTCCTCACATACTCTGTCAAAGGCCACTTCCTCGTCAAACATCTGGAGATTTTCTCCCGCGTAGGCCCGCTTGATATTGCGCAGTTCCCCCCGTCCCGGCAGGTACGCGTCAGAATACACAGCCGACGGCAGCTTATAGTCCGGTACCGGGTAATAAAAGGTCAGATCCCTGTACCCGCATTCTTCCAGAAGTGCCTGAAGCTCCGGTCTGGAAAAAGTCACCGCGCCGGAACCGCCGATATAGTTCTGGATGCCGTCATAGGGCCTGCCCGTGTGATCCTCCGCCGCGCCGGAAAAATATTTCATCCCCATCTTGTTCTCTATAGCAATGATAAGACTGCCGTCGGGGCGAAGGCGTTCTCCCACCCGCCTTAACATGGCGTGAAAGGGCTTTTCCCCGGAAATGTAGGATCTGGCGTACTCCAGCACCCCGATGAGGGTCACATAGTCAAATGTCTCCTCCAGGACGATGTCCTCAAAATTCCCCACATAGATCTCCGCGGAAGCGCTGTCCCCGTTTTTGCAGGCGTTGATCAGGGAACGCCTGCGGGAAAGCTCGATGCACACGACCCGGTCCAGGCGCCGGCCAAACAGTCCCGTGAGGGCGCCGCAGCCTGACCCGACCTCCAGCAGCGACCCGCCGGGAAGGAAATCATACCACTCCAGCAGATTTTCCCTGGCAGGGGACAGGTGATAGAGCATGGGCCAGGAAGGCTGCTCTTTCAGCGCCTGCGCCTGCCGCTTTTCCCTGCATACCTGCAGCATCTCCTCCTCGATATCGCCGTCGCTGTAACGGTCCTCCCCGGAGTAAAACTGATAATTCAGCGAAAAACCGCCGATACGCTCATTTTCCAATTTCCCGTCCATACCTGCTCCTTTGCCTTCTCTATCCTTCCTTGACCTTCACGCGGGATTCCATGTCGTAATAGCCTACGATGTTTTTGTCGGAAATATTCTGCAGCACGCACACCTCGTACAGACGGCAGTACACGTCAAACTTGCCGTTCACAAACCCGGTGCAGCCCAGGCAGACCAGATATTCCCCGCCCTTCAGCTCCATCTTCTGGGTAAAGGATACCACCCGGGTGCTGCCCTTTTTCACCAGCCCCAGATCCAGTCCCTCGTACATGGTATTGGTGCCGGTGATCTCCGTGCCGTGCCTGTCCCGTATGGTGTAGGCCATGATGGGGCCGCGTATATCCTGATGGAAACGCACCTTCATCCGGATCGTAAAGGTGTCCCCCTTGCTGATCATGTTGGTGATATTCCCCTTTGCATCCATGATGCAGTAATCTATGATATCCGCCTCGCCGGTGCCGTATCGGGAGCAGCTGGGGTTTTCCACCATCCTGCTCTTCCAGAGGACGCCGGTATCATCCTCCGGCTCTTCCTCCTCCGGCGCGGCCGTATCCTGTGTATCCTCTCCGTCGTCCTGATTTACCATGATCTTCTTGTACAGATCGATCATTTCCTTCGGGTCGCCCTCGGCGCGCTTCACGCCCCGGTTCAGCAGGATGACCCGGTCGCAGTATTTGTTGACGCTGCCCAGATCGTGGCTCACGAACACAATAGTCTTGCCCTGCTTCTTAAATTCCTCAAATTTGTGGAAGCATTTGGCCTGGAAAAACACGTCTCCCACCGACAGCGCCTCGTCCACGATAAGGATCTCCGGATCGATATTGATGGCCACGGCGAAAGCCAGCCGCACGAACATACCGCTGGAATAGGTCTTCACCGGCTGATACACAAAATCTCCGATGTCGGCAAACTCCAGGATGTCCTCCAGCCGCTCATCGATCTCCTCCCGGGTAAAGCCGATCATCGTCCCGTTGAGGTACACATTCTCAATACCCGTATACTCGCCGTTGAACCCGGCGCCCAGCTCCAGAAGGGCGGAAATACGTCCGTTCACCTGCACGTCCCCGGACGTCTGGTTCAGCACGCCGGTGATGATCTTCAGCAGGGTGGATTTTCCGGAGCCGTTTGTGCCGATGATGCCCACCGTCTCGCCCCTGCGGATATCGATACTCACATTCCGCAGGGCGTAATGCTCCTGATAGTTTTTCTTCCGTGTCAGCTTCAGGGATTCCTTCAGCCGGTCGCTGGGCTTGTTGTACAGCTTATATAATTTTGTCACATCCGCTACGCGGATCGCGTAATCCTCCATATCATTCCTCATTCCGGAGCGTTTGCGCGACGGGGCGACGAGAAATTCGTGAATACGATTTCTCGTCTGCCATCAAAGATATTTGTGACGCCCCGGCACAAATATCTGATTGAAAAATCGGCACATCAGTGCGATTTTTCAATCTATTCCCTTTTACCGTTCCTCACGTTCCTGCTGTTTATCACAGCACGTCCGCGAAATGCACTCTGAGCCGCCGGAACATGGTCATGCCCAGCGCAAAGACGAGCACCGTCACAAACCAGAAATAGATCAGCTGGGTGGGATTGGTCCAGAACCATTCTTTTGAGATAAAGGCCTCCCGGTAGCCGTTGACCACATAGTATACCGGATTCAGCTTCAGCACCCATCGGATCCCCTCTCCCATCATGGTTTCCTGCCACATGATAGGGGTCAGCCAGATGCCCACCTGCAGCAGAATGTTGATGATCTGCCCCAGATCCCTGAAAAAGACCACCACCGCGCTGGTGATGTAGCTCAAGCCCAGCACGAACACAAACATGCAGAAGGAATAATAGACCACCTGTATGATATAAAGCGTCGGTAAAAACCCGTTGAGGGCGTACACAAAGATGATGAACGCCACAAAGAAAATATGCACAAACAGCGCTGACACGATCTTCACGATAGGCAGGATGTCGATCTGAAAGACTACCTTCTTCACCAGATAACTGTACTCGATCATGCTGGAGGTGCCGCCGTTTAAGGCGTCGCTGAAGAAAACCACGGAACGATGCCGGCGATGAGCCAGAGCACCCAGGGCACATCCATCACCGGACCGGACCGGAAGCCTACCTCAAACACGAACCAGTAGACCAGCACCGTAACGATGGGCTGGATGAACGCCCATATGATGCCCAGATAAGAGCCGGCGTATTTGGTCTTGAAATCATTTTTTGCCAGATTCATCAGGAGCTTTCTGCTGCGGAGCACATCCATCGCCAGCTCCTTGAAGGGAGCATAAAACACCAGCAGCATCAGAAGCGTCAGATCCACCAGCAGGCAGCGCCCCACATTGGCCAGCAGCGTGGGGACCCTCTGGGCCTCCAGCAGAAATGCTTCCAGGTCTATGTTCGTGATGTCAAAGGTAAAGGAGCTGTCGTCCCCGTTGGTAACGGCATAGATCGCCCCGTCCTGCTCCCGCAGCACGTCCAGCATAAAGGTCTGGGTCCCCGTAAGCATCCGGCCGGGATCCAGGAGAAGGTCCTGGGAGCCGCTGCCGATCCGCACATCAGACAGGGTATGTACACCCGGCACAGTCCCGAAATCAAAGCGGAGATAGCGTGCTTCGTTGGGCAGGTAAAAGGTAAATGTCTCCGGTTCTCCCGGCCTGTCATAATCTGACTGCACACTGCGCACCGCGTCCCAGTCAATGGTCTGATCAGACCGGTAATACAGCTGATACGTCTGGGCCTGGTCCGCCTCTATGGTAAATATAAATTTGTAGCCTGCCTGCGTATCCGGCTTGATATACCGGAAGATCACTATATTTGTCAGGATCCCCAACAAGATCACGGCGGCGAACACCGCCATCTTTTTCTTTGACATGCTTCTCTGACCCTGTGCCTTTCCCTCTTGATTTCTACTCATACAACGCTACGATCTGCCGGCGGACCGTCTCCCAGTCCCGGCTCTCTGCCGTCTCCTGCCCGCCTGCATACAGCCGTTCCCGCAGAGCACTGTCGCCGCAGAGACGCTCAATGGCCGCCACCGCCTGGTCGATCTGTCCAAGCGGATACAGCAGGCAGTTTTTTCCGTCCTCCAGATATTCCCTGTTGCCGCCGTTTGGCACTACCACGGCGTAGCCGCCGGTGGCCATCATCTCCAGCGGGGGGTAGGAAAAGCTCTCCAGATAGCTGGTCTTTAACAGGATGTCGCACTGCTGATAGACCTCATGGACCTTCTCATAAGGAACCTGGTGCAGAAACTTGTCCACACGGTACCAGGACTTGGGCTGGGCGTTGTAGGACATGTACCAGACCTCAAATCTTTCGGGATCCAGCTTTTCCACGATGCGGAAGCTCTCATCCACATTTTTATACTCCACGGCGCAGTCCCCCTCGATGAGGATGCGGACCCGTCCGTCAAATGTCCGCCTGTGGGGCGCAAACCGGCCGCGCTCCATGCCGTTGGGCGCGTAGCGGGCTTCCTGGCCGTAATCCTCCAGAAGCCACTGCTGGCACCACCTGGAAATGGTCAGGAACTGCACCGGCACATGGGGCAGGTAATTCATGTTGGCAAACACCCGCAGCGCGATCCCCGGCTCATAAAAATCCGTCTCAAAATTCTGCACCAGATAGTAGCGCTTTTCAATGTTGTGGTACTGCTCCAGAAACGTAACGGTCGTCCACATGGTCGCCACGGCACGGTCGATCCTGCCGCCCAGAAACTGCAGCTCCTGAGAGAGCACCGGCATCTGGCAGTCTCCCTCCATGTACCATTCCACGGACGCGTCCACGTTCATCAGCATCACGTCCCAGCCCTCCTGCTGCAGAAAGCGGGCATGGCGGATGGCCACCATGATGCCGCCGCTGATATTCATGGACGGCAGCACAAAAGCGATATTGGGTGTCGTGTATTTTTGCAGGAACTGCGTCAGGGGGCGTCCCGTATATACGGTCACGCAGTGCCTGGTGCAGTAACGGCGGGCATTTTTCGCCAGCCGCACCCGCAGGTCTCTGTCCGCCACAAGCGCAGAAAGTGCTTTTTCCCAGTCCTCCCGGGTACTGCACAGCATACCCGTCTCTCCATGCTCTATCATCCGGGCAAAAGCGCCCACATTGCTGGCTGCCGTAGGGGTCTCCACCAGCGCCGCCTCCACCCATTTATTTTCAGACTTTGCCTCATTGAAGATACTCTGCTCAAGAGGCGCCAGATTGATATCCACCCCGGCGATCAGCTCCGGCAGCCTGCGCCAGTCCATAAAAGGATGAGACACGATCCGGTCCGCAAACTGCTTCAGTTCCTCCGGCAGATCCAGCTCTCCCACCACGTGGAGCTGCACCTGAGGATATTGTTCCATCACCCGTATGAGGGCAGGGAGGATCATGAGAAAATCGTCGTTGTGGGTCAGGCTGCCGCTGAAATATCCGATGCGCACATGCTCCGGATCCTCTTTTTTGTTCTTCAGCGCCTCATTGGACAGGCCCCACATCTCCTCGGAGGCCGTATTGCGGTTGATGAACACCTCCGGCACATAATGGCCCAGTTCCTCGGCCAGGCGCTCGGTGGTGGTAATGGCAGCATCGCACAGCTTCAGCGTCTTTCCCATGCGGCGAACGCCGTCGTCATAGAGATCCCGTTCTTCTTTTGTCATGGAATCCAGGTATTTGATGGTATCCGTATATCGGGTGTCCACCACCAGGTCGTCGATATCAAACAGCACATGCTTGTTGAGTTTTTTGGCAAGCTTTATAAACTCTCCGATCATGTCCGTGTACGGACAGCGGAAAAAAATAAAAGTTCGGTAAAAACGGACCTGATCCAGCGTAAGATTGGCGTAATACACCTCTCCGCTGGAAACATGGTTGGCGGCAAGCTGTTCCCGCTGATGGGTCACCCGGTAACGGGCAGGATGGGGCACGCTCTCATCACACCCGTTGATGAACAGCACATCCTTAAACACCTGATCTGCCCTGGGCTGGGGATGCTTGCGGATATAGTACTGATGATAGATATAATTTTTCCCTTTCCGCACAAATCCTGTCACTCCCTCCTCCCGGAGGATACGGGCTGATTTCGATGCCATTGTCTTTATTATTGACATGTTTTTTCTCCTAAATCGTATGGTTATAAGATGTTGAGCTTTTTTAAGGCAGGATTCACAAAGGGATCCGGCGCGTCCAGCACCGGACGCCATCTCCCGGCAAACGCGGCGGGCATGAGAGCGCCGCTCTGGTCAAGACTTCTGTCCCGCAGTATGCCGCCGGCAAAACACGTCCAAACATTCCATTTTCCTGCCTGCACGCCCCTGAGAGAGAGATCTGCCGCCTCATATCCGTCCATATCCTCCGCAAATCCCTCAAGACTTTCGTACGTCTTCCTGGAAAACATACAGCAGATATTCCACGCCGCCGTGGTATTGCGCACATGGCGCAGCATGGCCTCAAAGCCCTGGTCCGTATCCGGCGTGCCCCGCCCCGGAAACCGCAGGCCGGAGGGCGACTCCCCGTCCATGGCCAGCCCGGCATAGCAGATCGTCCCATCCTCGTAACAGATCTTCGGGGACACAGCGCACACATCCGGCCGGATGGCAAACATGAGCATTTCCTCTGCCCACTCTGCCGTGGTCATCTCACAGTCCGCGTGAAGCAGCGCGATGTACGCTCCTGACGCCTGGCTTATCTGCCTGTTCAAAAGGGCGCCCAGCGTTTCCCCGCCGTCCGTCCCGTACAGGGGCAGGATCTCCACATCCGGCCAGGCGGTGCAGGCGGCAAGCCTCTGCCGTGCCTGCTCATAGTGGGCCTGATCCCGGCAGCCGTGCAAAAACACGGTCACCTTCGCGCCGGGAGGCACCTGATAGCGCACCCGGTATATGGTCCGGTAGGGCAGGTTGCTGGCAACCGTTCCCCGCTCCCCGGTGCGGTCCAGCTGCTCCTGAATAGCACGGATGGCAGCGTCCACCGCATAGCTCTTGGAGTCCAGATTCATGGACACCGATTCGGGATGCACCCGCCAATAGTACAGCACCTTCGGGATATGCACGATCCTGGCTGCCCGCTCCGTCAGCCGCAGCACCATATCATGGTCCTGGCTGCCGTCAAACGCCGGGCGGTAGGCATCCTCCATATCATTTAACAGGCTGCGCTGAAACACGGTAAAATGACAGATGAAGTTGTGAGAGCGCAGCTCATCCTTTCCGAAATCCGGTTTGAAATTAAAGTCACGGGCATTTTCCACGGCATCGGAAAATTTTACCTCGTCGGAATACAGGAAATCCGCCTGACGCGCCTCAATGGCGCTGCGCATCTCATACAGGGCGGACTCATGCAGTATGTCGTCGTGGTCCAGCAGACCGATGTACGTTCCTTTTGCCATGCGAAGGCAGGCGTTGGTATTGCCGGAGATGCCCAGATTTTTTTCCGCTTTCTCATAGGAAATACGGGGATCGGCCGCCGCCCGCTCTCTGCAGATCTGCCCCACATAGGCGTGGGCGTCGTCGCTTGCGTCATAGAGACAAAGCTGCCAGTCGCCATACGTCTGGGCCGCCAGGGAATCCAGAAGTTCCGTCAGATAGGTCCGGGGCGTGTTAAACAGGGGGGTTAAAATGCTGAAGGTAAGCGGATCCTGAAAAACGGCCTGCCGCTGTGCTGCCCGCTCCTGCCCGGAGATCAGATGAAAGGACCGGGCGAGGGCAAGCTGCGCCTTCTCCTCCTTTTTCTCCCTGCAGTACCGGCGCACCGTGCCCGCGAATGTTCCCGGGCCCTGCTGCCGCAACAGGCTGAAGGCTTTTTTTATCTTATTCATCATTGGTCCGTCGATCCCTTTCTGTTCACTGGAAAGGGTGCCTCACACCGCTTTCATGAAGTGATTATACAATATTTTGTCCTAATGTGCATCCTATTTTTCTATTGTCCGCAAAAGAAGCAAAACCATCGCGTAAATTTTTGTTAAAATACGGGTCTCCTTCTTCCAGCGTCTTTTTCCATTTCTCACAGAACCGGTCTGCTTCCTGCCCGGGATCCTTCTGATCGTTCCACACGTCCCCGTTCCCGCGGCTGCGCCACCGGGCAAAGGCGTCATACACTACAAGAAGGCCTGTTTCACGTACCTTCATGCAGTAATCCACGCTGTTTCGTCCGTCTGAAAACGCCTCGGAAAAACCGCCTGCTTCCTCAAACACGCTCCGTTTCGTCATCAGGCACGCCCCGGACACCGCGCTGTAATCGCAGCTGATGCGCGCCCGGGCCATATATCCGTAGTCGTCCGCTCCAATACCGGAAAACACGCGGCCTGTCTGCCCGCCGGGCCCGATGACCATACCGGCGTGCGCCACCGTGCCTTCTGCCGACAGGATCCCGGCGCCTGCGGCGCCCGTCTCTTTCCTCATGCAGACGCCCAGCATATCCGAAATGCTGTCCGCCAGGAGCAGCTCCATGTCACCACGCAGCAGGAGCAGATACTCTCCCTCCGCGCGCTCCACGCCAAAATTGATCATGGCAGAGACGCCGGGATCCCCTTCCATGTATACCACCTTTACCCGGTCAGTTTCCCGCCGGAGATCCTTATAACGGTCAGCGTTTTCTTTCCGGCCGCTCTCCCTGTCTACCACCACAAATTCAAAATTGCGGTATGTGCTTTTCTCCACAACAGAGCGGACGCAGGCATTCAGCGTTTCCCCGCCGTCCCTGTTGGGGATGATGATGGAAACCAGCGGGTGGGGCGCGGTGTCATAGACCACATGGTAGGCGCCCCATATCCCTGCGTGCTCCACGTTCCCCTTAACGCCCACGCGGTCCAGGTGATCCTGTATAGCGCGCCTTCCGGCTTCGTAACAGTACATTTTGCTGGCCGGGTCCTGCGCCGTGGATACCGCCGTCATCCGCCAGTGATACAGGATCCTGGGCACATGCACAATGCCTCTGGCCTTTTCCACACACCGCAGGATCAGATCGTAGTCCTGGGAGCCGTCATACGCGGAGCGAAACCCGCCCACCTGTTCCACGATGGATCTTCGCGCCACAAAAAAATGGGCGATATAGTTCTGGGAACGGAGCAGATCGATGGAAAAATCCGGTTTAAAATAAGGCTCCCTGTGCCGGCGCCTCCTGCCGTATATCTTGTCCTCGTCGGTATACACCACGTCCGTCCGGGGGTCCCGGAGCATCCGCGCCACATGATACAGCGCGTCCGGCGCCAGCAGGTCGTCATGGTCCAGAAGGCCCACAAATTCTCCCGACGCGAGGGCAAGGGCCTCATTGGTGTTGCCCGATATGCCCCCGTTTTTCTCCAGCACCCTGTAGCGGATCCTGGGATCCCTGCTGTGATACGCAGAAAGAACCGCCTCCAGTTCTTTGTTCTCCGGGCTGCCGTCCCCGACGCACAGTTCCCAGTTGGGGTAGGACTGGGCAATGACCGAATCGATCATTTCCCGAAGCAGCTGGACCGGCGTATCATAGACAGGGACCAGTATGCTGATCTTCGGCGCAGGGGACAGGGACGCGGCCCTCTGGGCTTCCAGGTCCTCCTTCGAGGCTCTGTGCCGGTCATACCAGCGCTGATACCGCTTTTGGGGCGTTTCCCCCGCCAAAAAGCCTGCAAGCCGCTTTATCGCCCGTTTTCCCTTGTCTGCGCCCAATCGCAAAAAACCATCACCCAAAATGTCATTCTCCCTGTTTAATGTAGAAATAACCGTACAGGCCGTCCAGAAAAATATCTTCCGTTTCCTTCGGCAGCGTCGTGATCACGCCGCCTCTGGTAGTGTACACGTCAGACTCGCTGCTGTATACCGTGTCGTAATTATTATTCAGCTCCGCGGACATAAACAGGGAATCACCAAGGAAATAGTTTTCCGCGGAAATATCCAGATAATCGCATATGGTAGGCGCCAGGTCCAGAGAATTGCGGCCCTTGGCGTCTATATCAGCGGGAGCGATCCCTTTGTAATAGAAGAAAAGCGGAATACGGTCTAGACCCACTACCGTCCTGTCCGCGTTGGGAAATGCCTTATCAAAGCCTTCGTCCTGATATGTCGCGTGATCCGAGGTAAACACGATGATGGTGTCTTTCGCCATGTCGCTCTTTTCAAATTTTTCCATAAATTCCCCGAAATAATAGTCCGCTTCATAAAACTTATTTAATTCCTGATCGCTTCCATCTCCGAATTTTTTATTCACGGAATTCCAGGAAGCATGGGTTCCGAACGTATACATGGAGATAAAGAAGGGGTCTTTTTCCCCCGAAGCCTGTTCCATCTGGCGGAACAACTCCTCATAGGCTTCCCGGTCGGAAAGGGATTCCAGCAGGCCTTCATAGTCGTGTCCCACGTTGCTGACCAGGGTATCAAATCCCAGATCGGCCAGAAAAGATGTGAATATGGTGTTATTTGGCTCAGAATTGATAAATATAGTATGGTACCCCTCGTCCTTCAGTACATCCTGAAGGGAGATCAGGGTATTTTCATCATAGTTGTTTTCCTGATAACCGCTGTACAGCTGCCCGCTTATGCCCCTGAATGTGGCAAAGGTGTGGTTAAAATAATCGGTAAAATTCAGGGATTTTTTTTCATAGGCGGCCACATTCTCCATGATCCCCCTGGGATCTTCCACAATATTCTGTGACAGCCCTTCCACAAAAATACATACTACATTGGGCTGTTCCGGCAGATTGACAGGCTTGTCTATATGTCCGGTTATCTTTTCTTTATAATAATAGCTTTTATCTACATTTGCTTCTTCTGCCTGTTTTTTCAGCGCGTAGCGCTCCTGTCTCTGCCTGATCAGATCCAGATACGCATAATAAGGAGAATAGCTGTTCCCGGCAAACATGCAGAAGATCAGTTCCAGGGAAAGCACACCGGTCAGCAGGACAGATGTGCGCGCCTTAAGCCTGATCCGCCTCACCGGCAAAAAGGCAAAGCCCACAGAAAAGATCGCCGCCAGCACATAAGAGGCCCTGCCTGTCAGATCCTGGATATGTTCCAGATTTGTGATCATGACGAGCGTCACATAGGTATTGCCGTACAGAAGTACGCACATCTGCACATTCAATAAAAGGATCAGCACGTCGTTAAAAATATTTCTTGCGATGTCTTTTCTGATGACATTTGTCAGCAACGCAGCCAGCAACAGTTCGAATGTGCCAAACCAGAAGGTCAGCTGTCCGGACCTTTGGGAGGCAAGTATGATAAGGATAAAAGAAAAGACGTATTTGCATAGGAAAGAAACTTCCCGCAGATGGTATTGTTTCACAATTTCAGCTTTTGTCTTTTTTCCCTTGTTTTTTTCATTTGAAGGATTTGTACCCATACCGCAATCTTCCTCCGTTTACCCCGCCATATGGCTCCTGCGGCAAGCCGCAACTCGATAAATTATCATAGCATTTCAACCATCAGAAGTCAACTTTTTCTTATGGCGGGCAAAAGGCGTGTTTGACGGGCAAAACGGCACAAAACAGCAGCAGGTCAGGAATACGGAACGGGAAACCGTCCAGCCCCCTATTGATTTTGCAGCCGGTTTTCGGTATAATATTTCTGTTCAAAAATCCTGTCAGTTGTGTTTTTTCACAGGAGGTACCCCATTGGGCGTAGCAGTGATCCCCTCCTACGAGCCGAACGAAAATCTCGTGCAACTCGTAGAAGATCTTCATAGACCTGAAATAGATGAGATCATCGTAGTAGACGACGGCAGCAGCGCTGCTTACCGTCCTGTTTTTGATCAGATAAAAGACAAATGCACCCTTCTGACCCATCCGCTGAACATGGGAAAAGGAGCCGCCATCAAAACGGCTCTCCGCTATCTGAGCCATCATCTCTCCCAGGATACGGGCATGGTATTTCTGGAGGACGACGGCAAATACAGCACGGAGGACGCATTGTTCCTGCTGGAGCAGTGCCAGCGTTTTACAAATATCCTCATACTGGGCCAGCGGGATTTCGACGTTGCCATGCCGGGACGGTTCCGCTGGAGCAACGCTATTTCCAGCAGGCTGGTAAAATGGGCCTGCGGCATTACCATCCAGGATGTACAGACCGGACTGCGGGCGGCTTACAGCACGCAGATCCCTCTTCTGCTCAATACCCCCGGCGACCGGTACGAGTATGAGGCCAGCCAGATCATTTATTATACGAAGAACAAACGGCATGTCCTGGAATTCCCCATCCGTGTGGATTATAAGCATGCACAGAAGACCACCCATTACCATACCATGGGAGATTCCCTGCGGGTATTCGGAACCCTGGCGCCCAATATGGGGGCCACGATCCTGTGCCTGCTGCTGAACATCCTTTTTTTCATCGGGCTGTACATCGGCCTGTCCTGGCTGTCGCTGCAGGAGACGCAGACACTGCTGGCTGCCAGCCTGGCTGCTTTTCTGCTCACCGCGCCTTTAAATTATTTCATGACCCGCAGCCTGTCCAGCAGCCGTTCCACCCTGCGCGACGGATCCAGCGCGCGGCGCAACCGGAAAGAACTGACGCGCTACCTTACCGCCGCGCCGCTCATGTTCCTTCTGTCCACCGCCATCCTGTGGGGCCTTTGTTATGTGGGCGTGCATTTTGCCATCTCCAAAGTGCTGGCGGAGGCTGTCTGCCTGTTCATCAATCTGATGCTGTACCGCCGTCTAGTCTTTCTGGCGTAGACAGGCGCTGCGCAGACCGTCCGGATCCATGCCAAGCAGCTGATCCGTGGTGACATCCAGCAGCTTGGCATGGATCCGGACAGCTTTGCCGCGGCGTCACCGCCGGTTGTAATTGATAAGGCAGCCCTTCAGGATGATCTCCCTCTCGTCGTCGGTCATCTCCCCGATATGAAGGGCGAAGGGCTTCATGCCATCATTGATCACATAGGCGGTCACTTCGGACGCTTTGTCCTTCACAGCGGCTTTGATGCCGGGGATGTACAGGTAATCGTCATTTTTAAAGGGCAGCTCTCCCCGGTCGATGAGGAAGGGCACCATGCCCCAGTTGATCAGGTTGGAACGGTACCGCTTGGTGGCGTACTCGTTGGCGATGTTCGCCCAGCCGCCCAGTACCTTCTGGCAGGAGGCCGCCTGTTCCCTGGCGGAGCCGTCGCCGGGCTTCACGGCGAAAATGGTGCTGCCGTAGCCGGTATTGCCGTCATTGCTGTCGGGATATGCCTTTCGCAGCGTCTCCAGCACAGGCTTCAGCTCTCCGAACGCCTCCGCGGGATCTTCCCCGGCAGTCCTTGCCTTCTCCGCCTTCTGGATGGCCTTGGCCTTGCCCACGTAGGCGGGATCCTTTCTGGACAGGGCGAACTCCGCCAGGCCCAGAGGATTGGAGCGGTAGGAGGACGTCTCGCCGGAGGGGATCAGCTCGTCTGTGGTGGTGACCGGATCGTGGATCTCGGACACTACCTTCAGCACAAGGTTCTCCGGCAGGGCGCTCATGGCCGGCCAGTCCTTGATGTTGGGCCCGAGCCGGATCTCCACGTCCGGGTCTGCCACGCCGTGGCTGTCAAACACTCTGTTGGCATAGATGGAAGCGTCAAAGTGATACTTCTTTCCGGTGTATTCCACATCCAGCTCCGTGGCTGCCGTCAGATAGCCCTTGTTTGCCGCTGTGGCGGCGATGGAACGGGCGTCCATAAGAGCCACGGAAGAGATCTGTCCGCTCTGAAGCTTGCTGCCCTCCCGGTTGGGGAAGTTCCTGGTGGAATGACGGATGCTGAAGGCGTTGTTGGCAGGGGTGTCTCCCGCGCCGAAGCAGGGCCCGCAGAACGCGGTCTTCATCACCGCGCCGGTGGCCATCAGATCCGCTGCCGCGCCGTTACGCACCAGTTCCATATAAACGGGCATGCTGGCCGGGTACACGCTCAGTGTAAATTCATCGGCGCCGATGCTCCTGCCTTTCAGGATGTCAGCCGCCGCGCATATATTTTCAAAGCCGCCGCCGGCACATCCGGCGATGATGCCCTGGTCCACATAGAGTTTGCCGTCCCGGATCTTGTCCTGCAGAGAATACTCCACGGCGCCGTCCAGGCTCACAAGAGCTTTCTTCTCCACATCCGCCAGCACGTCGGCCAGATTGGCCTTTACGTCCTCGATGGTGTATGTATTGCTGGGATGGAACGGCATGGCGATCATAGGCTTGATGGCGCCAAGGTCCACCACGATCATGCCGTCATAGTACGCCACGTCCCCGGGAGCTAGTTCCTTGTACTCCTCCACTCTCCCGTGGATATCATAAAACTCCCGGATCTTCTCATCGGTCGTCCAGATGGAGGACAGGCAGGTGGTCTCCGTGGTCATAACGTCCACGCCGATACGGAAGTCGGCGCTTAAGTTCGCCACGCCGTCGCCGATAAATTCCATGACCTTGTTGTTCACATAGCCGTTGGCAAATACTTCCCCGATAATGGCCAGGGCAACATCCTGAGGACCCACGCCCTTAGCGGGCGTACCGGTCAGGTACACGCCCACCACCCCGGGCATGTTGATGTCATACGTCTGGCACAGCAGCTGCTTCACCAGCTCGGGGCCGCCTTCGCCCATGGCCATGGTGCCCAGGGCGCCGTAGCGGGTGTGGCTGTCGGAGCCAAGGATCATCTTGCCGCCGCCTGCCAGCATCTCCCTGGCAAACTGGTGGATCACCGCCTGATGAGGAGGCACGTAGATGCCGCCGTACTTTTTGGCGCAGGAAAGGCCGAACATGTGGTCGTCCTCGTTGATGGTGCCGCCCACGGCGCACAGGCTGTTGTGGCAGTTGGTCAGCACATAGGGCACGGGAAATCGCTCCAGGCCGCTGGCCCTTGCTGTCTGGATAATGCCCACAAACGTAATATCATGGGATGTGAGCTTATCAAACCGGATCTGCAGCTTCTCCATGCTGCCGGAGGTGTTGTGGGCCTCCAGGATCCCGTAGGCCATGGTCTGCTTTCTGGCGTCTTCTTTTGTCACGGCCTTCCCTGTACGGGCTGTCAGTGCCTGCGCCGCTTCCGGGCCGTCGGCGATCAGTTCCCTACCGTTTACAAGATACGCGCCGCCTTCATATAATGTTATCATACTGTCCTTTATCCTCCATTCTTCATTTTCTTCTGAGCGATCATGACGCGCCGCCTTCGGGCGGCACTTTATTTACATATTTCATATAGTTCAGGACCATCAGCGCGATCTTAAAGGTCATCGCGTCCTCAAAGCTGCGCACATCCAGTCCTGTCGCTTTCTGGATCTTGTCCAGCCTGTATACCATGGTATTGCGGTGGACATACAGCTGCCGGGCCGTCACCGACACGTTCAGGTCGTTTTCAAAAAACTTCCGGATGGTGGCAAGAGTCTCTTCATCCAGATCATCCGGCGTCTTATCGGGAAACGTCTCCTCGATAAACATCCGGCACAGACCCATGGGAAGCTGATAGATCAGCCTGCCGATTCCCAGAGCGCTGTAGGAGATGATGGTGCGCTCACTGTAAAAGATCTTTCCCACGTCCAGGGCCAGCCGGGCCTCCTTGTAGGACCGGGGCAGATCCCGCACATCCTTTACGATAGAACCGTACCCGATACGCACCTTTGACATGACCTCCGTATTGAGCATATCCCGGAACATGCAGGCGGCCTGCTCCAGCACGGGCAGCTCCGGCTCACGGCTCATGTCCTTGATGACGATAATGCTGTGCTCATCCACGGTCACGGTGTAATCTCCCGTATCCATGAGGCTGCTGATCATCTCCAGAGAACCGTCGTCTTCTTTTCCCTCGGTCTCTATGACGATCACCGCCCGGCTGCACTCCACCGCCACCTGCAGCTGTGTGGCCCGGTTATAGATATCCACTGCCAGAAGGTTGTCCAGCAGGAGATTCTGGAAAAAACCGTTGACGTCATACTGCTGGCTGTAGGCCATGATCAGGTGAGACAGCTGAGTCGCCGCGATCCGCCCCAGCAGATACGCCCGCTCTCCCTCGGCTACCAGCACATACTCCGGCTGCAGCTTCACGGACACCCGGAAGAAATGATATTCCCCCATCTCCTGCCCTTCCGCGCCGGAAGCAAAAAACCGCGTCACCGTGTCTGCCGGCACCTGCTTCATCTGACCGGTGGACAGCATGAGAATGCCGTTCCCGTCAAAAAGAGCAAATTCCACGCTGGCATTTGTCACCCGCTTCAGATCCATCAAACTGTTTTTCAGCGCCTGATTCTGATTCATGCTTTCTGTTCCTTCCGATCTTTCTCTGCCGCCATAAGCTGCTTCATGATATACGCATATATCTTCTGGCTCTTCTCCTGCCACTGGTCGCACATCGCTCTGGCCTGTTCCTCCTGGGGCACCAGGAGCGTCATGTCCAGCAGATAGCTGTCCTGTTCCCGTATCTTCAGCTTAACCGCGTACTGGCGGTTTTTGGAAAGGGTATAGTCCGATACGAGAGAGACTTCCTCCCGGAGATCATATTCATTGCTCCTGAGATAGTCGTGGATATCCTGCCGGATCGCGTCGGATATCTTGTACTGAAAGTACTGAATGGTCTCCCGGCCCTTATCGCTGATGGAATAATAGGTGTTGTTGCGCACACTTTCTCCTGAGATCATACCCGTCTCCAGAAGATCCGACATGGTTTCCTGGAACTTGAAATAATCCGTATATCCCTGGGTGAGGATAAATCTGGACAGCTGGTCGTTTGTCATGGGAAAATTCACCTTGCCCAGCATGTACAGCACGATCAGCTTGTAGAGCAGCAATCTGTCCTCCTGCACAGCAATTCCTCCTTTCAGCACGTGGTCTCCGCGCCTTTCTGATCTGCCTGCGCATATCACAATCTATTTAAGTGTACCATTTTTGGCTCCGGTATTCAAGCGTCTGCCGTTTTTTTATGGTATGTTTTCTTTTTTTCGGCATACAGTACAACATGAAGAAGCATCCCACTATTTTCCTTACGAACCTTCCGGGAAAGCTGTACCGGACCTGCCTGCTGTGGCTGCTGTGCGCAGGGCTGATCCTCACAGGCTGCGCCTCCCGGCAAAGCACGGCTCCCGGCCTTTCTCCGGACGCCCCCGCCCGGGGGGAGCTGTCCCAAAAAGAACGGACGGACGATCCGGCATCTGATGAAACGCTCACCGATGATTTTGACGCGTTCACAGAGTGGCTGGCAAGGGCAAGGCTGTCGGGCAACACCCTGTCCCTCCACTATACCCTGGCGGATCCGGCCCGGTACGGACTGGAGCAGGAGGAAGAAACGGTGTCCCTCGGAACCTATTCAGCGGACGCCATGAAAGAAAGCGCCCGGCAGGCGGGGCTTGTGCTGGAACAGCTGAAAACCTTTGACACCGATCAGCTGGACGCCGGACAGCAGCTTACCTGGAAGGTGACCGCCGCCGCCCTGGAAGCGGAAAGCCAGAGCGAAAATTTCATATGGTTTTCCGATATTCTCAATCCCTATTCCGGCTACCAGTGCCAGCTTCCCGTCCTTCTGGCCGAATATCATTTTGCGGATAAAAAGGATGTGGACACTTACCTGGCTCTTCTGAGAGAGCTGCCCGGCTATTTTGAACAGCTGGCCGCATTCTACGAGAACAAAGCCATGGCCGGCTGCATGCCGGACAGGGACGCCCTTTCCCAGACGGTAAAACAGTGCAGGCAGCTTCAGGAAGCGCTGTCCCGGACCGCCCGGACGCCCCACTTTCTGGCCACCACCATGGACACAAGGCTGGCGGCGCTGAAGGAGGTACTGACGCCGGAAGAGATCCGGGATGCCGCAGAACAGAATCGATCCATTCTCACAGATACCGTCGCCCCGGCTTACAAAAAACTCGCGGACGATCTGGAAGCCCTGCTGCCCTGGGCCGCAGACGCCCCCACAGGACTGTGCCGGCGGTCCGGCGGAAAAGAATATTACCAGTGGCTGCTCAAGTCCAGGGCGGGGATCCACTGGGAACCGGACCAGCTGTACGCCCGGCTCACTTCAGCACTGAAAGCCGACCGCCGGCTCCTCACCGGGAACAACACGCCGGCTGAGACAAATGCCGCGCCCGCCTCAGGGGAAGACACATCCCTGCCGGAGGGCCTGCTGAAGCAGCTGTCAAGATCCATCAAAAAGCAGTTTCCCCCGCTGGAGGATCCGGTAGCCTGCAAACTGGAATACGTGGACGAAGGACTGGAGGACGCCACAAGTCCCGCCTTCTATCTGATCCCTCCCATAGACACCACGGACCGGCATACCATCTATCTCAACAAGAGCAAGATGACCTCGGATATGTCTCTGTACACTACCCTTGCCCACGAAGGCTTTCCCGGTCATCTGTACCAGAATGCCTACTGCAGCGCTCTCAACCTGCCTCTTTTGCGGGCCACCTTCAGCCACATAGGATACAGCGAGGGATGGGCCACCTACAGTGAATTGTATTCCTACTCCTTTCTGGACACAGAGCCGCGGCTGGCGGAGCTTTACGCCGCGGGGAACCGGCTTTCCCTGGAGATCAGCTCCATACTGGACATGGGCATTCACTATTACGGGTGGGATATACAGGATGTGAAAGATTTTCTGAAAAGCTGCGGAATGGAAGACGACAACAGCGCCGAGCAGGTGTACGCCTATATCTGTGCCGCGCCCGCCAACTATCTCTGCTATTTCGGCGGCTATCTGGAGATCATGGATATCAAAGAAGCTTTCATGGAAAAGATGGGAGCAGACTATACGGAAACGGCATTTCACAAAGCCTTTCTGGATGTGGGAGACGCCCCCTTTGCCGTGGTGCGGGAGGCACTGGGCGTGAATCAATAAGATCCGGCGTCCCGTACGGGACGCCGGATCTTCTGTCAAACCTCCAGTGCCAGCTCGATCAGCCGGTCGATCAGCCGGCTGTATGGTATGCCGAAGTCATCCATCAGCTGAGGATACATGGAAATATTGGTAAAGCCGGGAATGGTATTGATCTCATTGAGATAGATCCTGCCGGTCTTTTTGTCCAGGAAGAAATCCACCCGGGCAAAGCCGTGGCCGTCCACGGCTTTAAAAGCCTTTACGGCATATTTCCGGATCTGCTCCTGGACAGCTTCGTCCACCATGGCGGGGATACACGTCTTGCTCTCCTCATCCTCATATTTTGACTCGAATGTATAAAACTCACCGTGGGGCATGATCTGCCCCACCCGGGAAACGATCACATCGTCATTGCCCAGCACGGCCGTCTCCAGCTCAATGCAGTCAATGCATTCTTCCACTACGATATGGCTGTCATACTGCGCCGCCTTCTCAATAGTGGGCAGGATATCCTCCCGCTTCTCACAGCGGTAGCAGCCCACGCTGGAACCGGAACGGCTGGCCTTGATAAAGCAGGGCAGGCCCAGTGTGTCCGCGATGTATCCTTCCACATCGGTCCGTTCCTCCATATCTTCCGTCACTGCCACCACATTGCCGTCATACCGCTTTTTCACGTAAACGGACTTTACCTGGGGAACGCCCGCCCGGTCAAGGATCTTTTTCCCAAAGATCTTGTCCATGCATACGCTGGAGCCCAGCACCCGGCAGCCCACATAGGGAACGCCCGCCAGTTCCAGAAGGCCCTGAACGGTGCCGTCCTCCCCATAGAGGCCGTGCATGACAGGGAACACCACATCCTGCCCTTTCAGCAGGTCAAAAATGGCGGTGAGCCTCCTGCTGTCCTTCAGCCATGTACTCTTTGACAGGTCCTCCTGTTTTTCATCCAGCAGGTACCATGCCCCGTTACGGTCAATGCCCGCCACGGTAATGTCATACTTTTCCCTGTCGATATTTTTTAAGATAGACGTGCAGGACATCCTGGAAATACTGTGCTCGCTGGACTGTCCGCCGCATAGGATCAATAATTTCTGTTTCATAGTTACGCTCCGTATCATAACCGTTTTGCCGCGCAGGAATCCCGCTTTCAGTCCTTCGCTTCAGCAGAAGCTTCCGAAAGCTCCCGCAGATATCTGGACAATGCGTCCTGCCAGCTGGGCAGCTTGTAAAAGCCTGCCTCCAGCAGCTTTTCCTTGGACATGCGGGAGTTTTTGGGACGGGGCGCCTTTGCGCCATACTCTTCCGTCGTCACGGGAACCACTTTTACTTCCATGCCCGCCTGGCGGAAGATCTCCTCGGCAAATTCCGCCCAGGAGCAGATCCCCTCATTGGTAGCATGGTAGACCCCGTATTTTTCCGTGCCGATCATGTCCACAAGCAGCGGAGCAAGATCCGCCGTATAGGTAGGGGAACCGATCTGGTCGCACACTACGGTCAGCTTGTCATGGGTCTCCCCCAGACGGAGCATGGTGCGGACAAAGTTTTTGCCGTTTAAGCCGAACACCCATGAAATGCGGACGATAAAATAATTGTCCAGAACAGCCTTCACGGCCTCCTCCCCCTGGAGCTTGGTCATGCCGTAAGCTCCCGCGGGGCCTGTAGGATCATCGGGCTCATAGAACAGCTCTCCCCTGCCGGGAAAAACATAGTCGGTGCTGATATACAGCATCTTCGCGCCGATCTCCTTACATACCAGGGCGATGTTGCCCGGGCCTTCCCCGTTGACCCTTCTGCACAGCTCCAGATTATCCTCCGCCGCGTCCACGGCGGTATAGGCGGAACAGTGGATCACCGCGTCGGCGCCGCTTTCCGTGATAAACTTCCGGGTCTGCTCCATATCGGTAATGTCAAATTCTTCAATATCCGCTCCCACCGCGGGGATATCACGCTTTGCCAGCTCCTTCATCACATCATAGCCAAGCTGGCCCTTAACACCTGTCACCAATACTTTCATTTCTATCTACCTCACCGGTTGCCATACATTTTTTCATAGTAATTCTGATATTCGCCGCTGATGATATCCTCCCACCAGTCACGATGGTCCAGATACCACTGGATGGTCTTTTTGATGCCGTCCTTAAACATAGTCTCCGGCAGCCAGCCCAGCTCCCTGTGGATCTTGGCGGGATCGATGGCGTAGCGCATGTCGTGTCCCTTCCGATCCGTCACATAGGTGATCAGGCTCTCCGGCTTGCCCAGTTCTTTGCAGATGAGCTTTACGATGTCGATATTGCGCATCTCATTGTGGCCGCCGATGTTGTATACTTCCCCGACCCTGCCCTTGTGGATGATCAGATCGATGGCCTTGCAGTGGTCCTCCACGTACAGCCAGTCCCGGACATTCTCGCCCTTGCCGTACACGGGCAGAGGCTTGTCATTGAGGGCGTTGGCGATCAT
The DNA here is from genome assembly GCA_947623905.1 of uncultured Lachnospiraceae bacterium. Taxonomy (GTDB): domain Bacteria; phylum Bacillota; class Clostridia; order Lachnospirales; family Lachnospiraceae; genus CANQHX01. The sequence goes on along the minus strand of CANQHX010000001.1, from coordinate 39,784 downwards.
GAGAGGGATCAGCTTCTCCGGGAAATGATACGGCCCATAGTTGTTGGAGCAGCGGCTGATGGTCACAGGCAGGCCGTAGGTGCGGTGGTATGCCAGCACCAGCAGGTCGGCCCCGGCCTTGGAGCTGCTGTAGGGAGAACTGGTATGGATCGGCGTCTCCTCCGTAAAGAACAGGTCAGGCCGGTCCAGAGGCAGATCTCCGTACACCTCGTCGGTGGATACCTGATGATACCTTGTGATGCCGTACTTGCGGCAGGCGTCCATGAGGGTGGCCGTGCCGATGATATTGGTCTGGAGGAAAATGCCCGGGTCCTCGATGGAACGGTCCACATGGGACTCCGCGGCAAAGTTTACCACAATGTCGGGATGCTCCTCCTCAAACAGTTTATTTACTGCCTCCCTGTCGCAGATATCCGCCTTCACAAAGCGGAAATTGGGATTGTCCATGACAGGCGCCAGGGTAGACATGTTGCCCGCGTAGGTCAGTTTATCCAGACAGATGATCCGGTAGTCGGGATATTTGTCCAGCATGTGGAATACGAAATTGCTGCCGATAAAGCCGGCGCCGCCGGTCACGATGATATTCATAATCTTCTCCTCTGCTCTTTCATTTTAGTATACAAAATCAATGTCGCTGTCCTTTAAGAACGGCGCTTTTGCGTCCTTTTCCGACAGGATAGGGTTTTCGATCCCCCAGTCCACGCCGATCTCCGGATCGTTCCACCGGATGTTCCGGTCCGACGCAGGCGCGTAGAAATTGTCCGCCTTGTACAAAAACTCCACATCGTCCGTCAGGGTCACAAACCCGTGGAGACAGCCCCTGGGAATGAGGAACTGCCGGTTATTCTCCGCGGAAAGCTCCACAGACACCCATTTCTTATATGTAGGGGAGCCTTTGCGCATATCCACCGCCACGTCCAGCACGGCGCCACGCACGCAGCGCACCAGCTTGGCCTGTGCATCCGCTCCCTTCTGGAAATGAAGGCCCCGCAGCACGCCCTTCTGGGACGAATAGGAGTGATTGTCCTGCACAAATTCATAGTGCAGGCCGGCGTCCTCCATCTTCTTTTGAGACCAGCTCTCCATAAACCAGCCCCGGTTGTCCCCGAACACCTGAGGCTCAATGATGTATACATCTTTTACTTCTGTCTCGATCACGTTCATGGTATCGTTCCTTCCATCCATCAATATTTATACTTGCCGTCGGCTACTTTCTGCAGATGCTGTCCGTAAGGAGATTTGCCGTAGAGCTTTGCGGACTCCAGCAGCTGTTCCTTGTCGATCCAGCCGTTCTTGTAGGCGATCTCCTCCACCGCCGAGATCTTGATGCCCTGGCGGCCTTCGATGACCCGCACAAACTCAGTGGCTTCCGAAAGAGAATCCACTGTGCCGGTATCCAGCCACGCGTAACCTCTGCCCAGCGTCACCACGTTGAGACTGCCGTCCTCCAGATACATGCGGTTGAGATCCGTGATCTCCAGCTCGCCTCTGTCAGAAGGCTTCACCTGCTTCGCGAACTCGCACACTCTGTTGTCATAGAAATACAGTCCCGTGACACAGTAGTTGGACTTGGGATGGGCGGGCTTTTCCTCGATGGAGACAGCCTTGCCGTTCTCGTCAAATTCCACGATGCCGAACCGCTCCGGATCCTCCACATAGTAGCCGAACACAGTGGCGCCATTCTCTCTGGACGCCGCGTCCCGCAGATGCTTCTTCAGTCCGCTGCCGTAAAAGATATTGTCTCCCAGCACCATGGCGCAGGCGTCGCCGGCAATAAATTCCTCGCCGATGATAAATGCCTGGGCCAGCCCGTCAGGCGAAGGCTGCTCGGCGTAGCTTAAATGGATGCCGTAGTGGCTGCCGTCCCCCAGCAGCCGTCTGAAATTGGGCAGATCCTGAGGGGTGGAGATAATGAGGATATCCCGGATCCCCGCCAGCATAAGGGTGGACAGAGGGTAATAGATCATCGGCTTGTCGTAGATGGGCAGCAGCTGCTTGGATGTGACCATCGTCAGCGGATACAGCCTTGTGCCGGAGCCCCCGGCAAGAATGATTCCTTTCATGGAAAAACTCCTTTCAATATATGCTCTCAATAATGGCTTGTTGTCCTGTTGCCAAAAATACTCTGCAGAAAATTTTACCATACAATGCCGTAAAATTCAACACAAGTATCTTTCTGTATTTACTCTGAAGCTTCCTTTGCTTTCTGTTTTGCCTCCTCACCGGTGACCCGGTACAGTTCCATCTCAAAATCCTGCCGGTTTTTCTGGTAGATGGTCTGAAGGATCAGGCCGGAAAACAGAGACTCTATCGCGGCCAAATACACGAATCCGCACACGATGAGGGTAGGGAAATTGGGCACCAGCCCCGTCTGCCAGTAAGTGACCAGCACCGGCACAAAGAAAACAGTGGCGAGAATTGCCAGCAGCAGCGCCACTATCCCGAAAAACCGGAAGGGCCGGTAGATACGGAACAGCCGGAAGATCGTCAGCAGCACCTTCCTGCCGTCGGAATACGTATTCAGCTTGGACTGGCTGCCCTCCTGCCGGTCCCGGTAGTCGATGACCACATTTTCCAGATACATATTTTTGTCAATGGCGTGAATGCTCATCTCTGTTTCGATCTCAAACCCTCTGGACAGCACGGGAAAGGTCTTTACGAACCGATAGCTGAACGCCCGGCAGCCGGTCATAATGTCCCGGATATCGCTCCGGAACATAAAATTGATGGCAGCCCGGACAACAGTATTTCCAAAATTGTGGAAAGGGCGCTTGTTTTCCGCAAAGTAGGTGGAGGAAAGCCTGTCCCCCACTACCATGTCCACTTTTTTCTCCAGCACCAGGCTGCACATCTCCCGGGCATTTTCCGCCGGGTAGGTATCGTCGCCGTCCACCATGATGTAACATTCCGCGTCGATCTCTCCGAACATGCGGCGGATCACATTTCCCTTGCCCTGCTGGTGTTCATAGCGCACCACAGCCCCGGCTTCTCGGGCGATCCGGTCGGTGCCGTCAGAAGAATTGTTGTCATATACATATATGACTGCCTCCGGCAGCTCCCGTCTGAAATCCCTCACTACCTTACCGATGCTGGCACTTTCATTATAACAGGGGATCAATACAGCAATCTTATCCATTTAATTGTATCCAACACCTTCCTGCCGCTGAAAATCCGATCCGGCGCTTTCCTGTCACTCTACCGCGCAGCTGTAGGGCAGATCCTCCAGGGAAAGATCCTCGATCTGCGCTACCGGCAGAAGCTCTCCCTTATCGTCCGCGGCATAGATCTCAATGTCAAACGCCGTGCTGCCGGACGCGAAATCCCTGGGGTTGATATTCGCGATAAATGTATGGTCCGCGTTCCACCCGGCGTCATACTCCTTTTTGTCCGAGCCGTCCTCCAGAGTGGACACCGCGCAGGTCACCTTCGCAATATAATGGCGGCTGTTGATGGACAGCTGGATGCTCACATTGCCTGTCTGGGCATTGGGGGCGTGGACCAGCACCTTGCCGGACAATTCTCCTCTCGTCTGATCCATCTCCTGGCCGATATCAATATTCTTCGTCAGTTCATCCATAAACGAGGAGTGCTTCTCCAGCTCTCCGTTGGCATAGTCATAGCCGTACTGCTCCAGTATGGTCTGCTCTGTGGAGAACAGATTCGCGCCCAGCCCCAGACGGTTGCCGGGAATGGTGACGCCCAGCGCGGCCAGCGTGGTGGGGAACATGTCAAAGGTGGCATATTCCCGGTATTTTTCTTCCGCGGGACTGACAGGACTGTTGATCACGGCAGTGTATGTACGGCGGTTGTACGCCTCTGTGATATCGTTGCAGAAATCCACATCCATAGTGGGGTGGTCCCCAGAAAGGATAATGGTAGTATTTTCATAAAACGGCTGCTGCTGCACCCAGGCCACAAAATCGGCCACCTTGTTGTCGGAGCAGTTGATCACATTGCCGTACTGGTTGTCCCCGTGGGAATCGCCGCAGTCCCGGCACACATAGCCGTCCTCAAAGTGGGTGTCCACCGTGAGGATGGTCAGGTTGAAGGGTTCCGGCCCGGCCGCCAGCTCCGTCAGATGATTTCTGGCGTGTTCAAACAGCTTCTCATCCTCATATCCCCAGAACACATGGTAGTCCGGGGCGATCTCCCCCGTCTCGTTGGAATACACATAATCATAGATGGTATAGTCCCCGTGCTGGGTAAACAGCAGCTTTCTGCCGCCAAACTCAATGTCGGAGCCCAGCAGGAACACGTTGTGGTATCCGTTGTCCTCCAGAATGTCCCCCAGATCGGTCACATCAGGGAAAAATTCCTCCTGGGTATTCATGGCGTTGTGGTTGGACAGGGGAAGGGTCAGGGGAAGTCCGCTGCTCTGGGCAAACATGGCCGCCACCGTCCAGGTGGTATTGTGCATGGCGGAGCCGCCGTCCAGCGCCCTGTCCGTCCCGGAAAAATCCTCATTTTCCTGGGCGATCTTCGTGAGCCGGGGGATGAAATTTTCTCCCGCGAAGCCGCCGCCATTTTCTGTATCTGTATAAGTCGTCTCCATGGACTCCAGATAAATATAGATCAGGTTCCGCTTTTTCTCCGGAAACGTCAGATCCACATCCGCCGGGTCCACGTAATGGTCCTGGATAAACGTGGAATCCGTGATCTGATTTTTAATATAAGCGGAAACATCCAGGCTGGTCCACAGGTATACCAGACTGACTGCCAGGATACACGCTGTGCCGCCGCAGATAGCGGCTGCCGCCCTGCCAAACCGCCTGCGTTTCTTCCACAGTATCACCAGCACCACCGCCGCCACGGCGATCACTGCCGCGCCGGGCAGCACACAATTGAGGACAAATCTCCTGATAATGTCCCTGTCAGTGCCTTCTATAGGGGAGGTAAGGTGATAGATCACTTCCTCTATGGTCAGTCCGTTCCATGTACGCATCATCCAGAATACACATCTGGACAAAAAAATACAGATACCGGCCGTAAGAGATGTACAGATCAGCGCCAGGATCTCCCGCTTATTGCATTTCTTTTGTCTTTCCATAATTGCCCTTTATTGCAGATCACAGGTAAAATACATATATATTATACATAAAGATGATAAAATGTAAAGACAGAAAACATCTCGAAAAAGGGAACGATCAGTGTCCCGGCCCGCCGCCGGCCGCCGTCTGGGCGCGGACGATATCCGCCAGCGACTCCTGAAATGACACTGCGGGCTTCCAGCCTGTGGCGGCTTTCAGCCGGCTGTTGTCTCCCACCAGCACGGGAATATCCGACGGCCTCATACGGGACGGATCCTGCCGCACGTCAAGATGCGCCAGGCCCGCTGCCTTTGCGATCCGATCCGGCACCTGCGCCAGCTTCCAGCCGGTACCGCTGCATACATTGTATATCTGTCCGGGGCTCCCCTTTTCCAGAAGCGCCGCATATGCTTCCACCACATCCCGCACGTCGGTGAAATCCCGCACTGCCTCCAGATTGCCCACGATAAGCTTCGGATGCGGGTCTTTTCTCTTTGCCATCTCCGCCGCCTGGGCGCACCAGTCGGCAATGACGAACCGCCTTGACTGCCCCGGCCCGATATGGGGAAAGGAGCGGGTCATGACCACGTCCAGCCCATACTCCCGGGCATATTTTTTCCCCAGCTCCTCCTGCCGGATCTTGGAGATCCCGTAGGGGCTGCCGGCATCCAGAGGCGCGTCCTCCCGGATGGGCGTATTTTCCGGCGATACGGTACCGTACTGATCGGCGCTGCCTGTCAGCAGCACCCGGCACGCGGGGACGTAATCCTTTACCGCTTCCAGCAGGTTTGCCGTTCCCTCCACGTTTACCCGATATGTCAGCTCCGGCTGTTCAAAAGACAGCGCCACGCTGGACTGGGCCGCCAGATGGAAGATCCGGTCAGGACGTATGCGGCTGACCGCCTGCCGCACCATCATGGGATCTGTCACGTCCAGTCCCACGCTCTGCTGATCACCCAGCAGCTCCCGTTCCCGGTCATTCAGCACGCCTGCGTAAATATCCGCATCTCTGTTTTGCAGCAGACGGCGGATCAGATGTCCCGCCACAAAGCCTGCCCCTCCGGTGATGAGTATCCTCATTCCCTGGCTCCTTCTTCCAGCGCAAGGTCATTGCGCACCATGCGTTCCACAAGCTCCGTAAAGGAGATCTCCCGTTTCCAGCCCAGCTCCCGCTGTGCCTTAGAAGAATCTCCCAGCAGGATATCTACCTCCGCGGGGCGGAAGAAGTCCGGATTTACCCGCACGCGTACCTTTCCGGTGGCTTCCTCCAGGCCAACCTCCCGCAGACCCTCGCCCTGCCACACGAGGGGCATGCCTGCCGCCCGGAAGGCTTCCCCGGCAAAGTCCCGCACCGTCCTTGTCTCGCCGGTGCTGATCACGTAATCGTCAGGCGTCTCCTGCTGGAGCATGAGCCACATGGCATACACGTAATCTTTTGAATGGCCCCAGTCCCGTTTCGCCGAGAGATTGCCCAGCTCCAGCACTTCCTGGCGGCCGTATCGGATCCGGGCCACCGCCCGGGTGATCTTTCGCGTGACAAATTCCACGCCCCGCCGCTCGGATTCGTGATTGAACAAAATACCGGAGCAGGCATACATGCCGAAGCTTTCCCGGTAATTTTTCGTGATCCAGTGCCCGTAGAGCTTTGCCACCCCGTAAGGACTGCGAGGATAAAACGGCGTCTGCTCATTCTGGGGCATGGCCTGTACTTTGCCGAACATCTCGCTGGTGGACGCCTGATAGAACCGGCACCGGGGATTTACGATCCGGATAGCCTCCAGCATATTCGTCACCCCGATGGCGTCGATCTCCGCCGTGCCCACAGGGGTATCCCACGAAGTGGCCACAAACGACTGGGCCGCCAGATTGTATACTTCATCCGCCTGGGACTGCTTCATGGCGGATATAAGAGATACGATATCCGTCATATCGGCATACAGCAGCGTGATCCGGTCCTTCAGGTGCTCTATGTTGCCGTAATCCACCTTGCTCTTCCGCCGCATGATGCCGTATACTTCATAACCCTTTTCCAGCAGCAGCTCTGTAAGATAAGAGCCGTCCTGCCCCGTGATCCCGGTGATCAGTGCATGTTTCATGATATTCCCCATTCCCGGCCGGTCCTGCCGATGTCTCCGGCAGCCCGCCGCCTTTTCTGTCAGATCTCTTTCCTGCCCTGCTCCTTCAGCTGCTCCACGATATACTTCACATCCTGGGCCCTGTCTTTGGGACAGATGAGCAGCGCGTCCGGCGTATCGATGACCATGAGGCCCTCCACGCCGTTTACGGCGACGAGCCGTCCGCCGCTTCTGATGATAGAATTTTTTGTCTCTCTCGCCAGCACGTCGCCCAGCAGCACATTGCCCTGTCCGTCAGGCGCATGGAATACTTCCAGGCCGTCCAGGCTGCCCACGTCGCTCCAGCCGTAGTCCCCGGGAACCACCAGCACATCTTCCATCCGCTCCATGATGCCGTAATCTACGGAGATATTTTCCAGGGAAGGATATACCTGCGCCAGCACGTCCTGCTCCCGCTCTGTATTGATCACCTGCATCAGAGGTCCCATGGCGCGGAGCATGTCCGGCAGATACCGCCGGTACGCCTCCAGCACCGTGGAGATCTTCCACACGAACATCCCGCTGTTCCACAGATAATTTCCCGCGGCCAGATACTTTTCCGCCGTTTCCCGTGAAGGCTTTTCCACAAAGTGCTCCACCCGGTACACGCCGTCCTCCGGGGCGTCTCCCATGGCGATGTACCCGTAGCTCTCCGCAGGATAAGCGGGCGTAATACCGACCGTTACCGCTTTTCCTGTCCTGCCGGCCACCTCCACGGCTTTCTGCATGATCGCTTCATAGGCCTTCTGCCGGCCTACATAATGGTCCGACGCCAGCACGCACATAACGCCGTCCTCTCCATACAGAGCGCTCAGCTTCAGGGCGGCGTACAATATACAGGGCGCCGTATTCCGGGCCGCGGGCTCCCGCAGGATATGTTCCTTCGCCACCCCCGGCACCACCAGTTCTTCCAGCAGGTCCGCCTGGGCTTCGTTGGTGACGATGAAGGTATGCTCCCGGGGCACAATGGATTCCATGCGGAGAATGGTCTCATTGACCATAATATCCCGTCCGCTTAGATTCAGCAGCTGCTTCGGATGCCGCTGCCTGGACAGGGGCCAGAAGCGGGTGCCGCCTCCCCCTGCCATGATCACGTTGAAAACCTGCATTGTATTCTCTCCCATCTCCGCCTCTGGTACTGATTATCCGCGGCCCTTGCTTCGTGTCATATGGTTATGCCCTGTACGGGTATCAGGGGCGGATCTTCTCGCTTTCAAATTTCTCGTATTGTTCCATGATAAAGTCACGGAGTTCTTTTATGAACCGCTCCTCGCTGAATGTCTCGGCGTGGGCGCGGATCACCTGACTGTCAAAGGTCATCGTCTCAAATTCTTTTACGGCCTGTATGACGGACGCCTTTGTCTGCTCCGGGAAGAACACGCCGGTGACGTTTTTCTTTACCGTCTCCAGAGCGCCGCCCTTTCCGTAGGCGATGACCGGCCTGCCGCAGGCCTGGGCTTCCACGGGCGTAATGCCGAAATCCTCCTCGCCGGGGAACAGGAACGCCCTGCAGCCCTGCATGAGCCGGATCACTTCCTCATCCCCCAGCCTGCCCAGCAGCTCCACATTGGAACCGGACACGGCCTTTATCTTCTCATATTCGCTGCCGGCTCCCACGATCTTTAAGGGCAGTCCCAGCTCCGTAAAAGCTTCCGCCACCAGATCAATGCGCTTGTAGGGCACCAGCCTGGACACCGCCAGATAATAGTCTCCCGCCTCTCCCGCGGCCTGAAACCGCTGTGTCCGCACGGGAGGATAGATGACCCTGGCGTCTCTCCTGTAATGCTTCCGGATACGCCGCGCCACGTTCCCCGAATTGGCGATGAACACGTCCACGCGGTCCGCGCTGAGCCGGTCCCACATGCGGATCTTTTTCATCATGCCCGCGATGACAAAACGGGCGGGCGCGCTCTTCTGGTCCACGTACTCGTGGTAAAACTCCCATCCGTAGCGCATGGGAGTATTGCAGTAACAGATATGCAGCGTGTCCGGTCCTGTGATGACGCCCTTGGAACAGCATGTGTTGGAAGAGATCACCAGGTCGTAGCCGGTCAGGTCAAACTGTTCAAATGCCCTGGGCATAAGGGGCAGATATGTGGTATATTTCTTTTTTGCAAGGGGCATCTTCTGAAGAAAGGACGGACGGATATCCATCTCTTTAAAATCGTCCGGCATATTGTCCCTGTCGTAGACAGACGTATAGATGGGGGCCTGGGGAAACATGCCGTGGAGGATGCGTACAATGGCCTCCGAGCCGCCGTAAATGGTCAGCCAGTCGTGTACAATGGCAACTTTCATACTGTTTTTTCTGTTCCTTTCCCGTCCTCGTCCTTGAGAAACGTCTCAATGATAAACCGGGGACGCTCTTTTGTTTCCAGATAGATCTTTCCGATATATTCACCGATAACGCCGATGCTGATCAGCTGAATGGCTCCCAGCGTCCAGATGGACACGATGAGGCTGGTCCAGCCGGTAACTGTGTGCCCGCCGAAATGCCGTATGAGAAAATATAACAGCATGGCGATGCTCACCACAAGCATAAATACGCCGATGCTGATGATGAACCGGATGGGCTTTATGGTAAGGGACGTAACCCCCTCGAAGGCAAAGGCGATCATTTTTTTCAGAGGATATTTGCTCTCTCCGGCAAACCGTTCCGCCCGTTCGTAATAGACCACATCGGACTGAAAGCCCACCATGGGCACGATCCCCCGCAGGAACAGGTTCACCTCTTTGAATTCAAACAGATGGTTCAGGGCGCAGTTGCTCAGCAGACGGTAATCCGCATGGTTGAACACGATCTCCGCTCCCATGAGGTTCATGATCTTGTAAAAGCCTTCCGCCGTAAACTTTTTAAAAAACGTGTCTTTTTTTCTGGAGCTGCGCACGCCGTACACCACCTGGGCGCCTTCCCTGTACTTCTCCAAAAATCGGTCTATGGCGTTGATGTCGTCCTGCAGGTCCGCGTCCATGGAGATCACGGCGTCTGCCATGTCCCGCACGCTGTACAATCCCGCCAGCAGGGCATTCTGGTGTCCCCGGTTCCGGGACAGCTTTACCCCCATATACAGGGGATCCCGCCTGTGGAATTCCTCGATCATGGCCCATGTGCGGTCTTTGGAGCCGTCGTCCACAAACACGACGCGGCTGTCCGCTGTGATGACCCCCTGCTCCCTCAGCGCGGCAAATTTGTCTTTCAGCCTGGAGGCGGTTTCGGGAAGGACCTCTTCTTCATTATAACAAGGTATCACAACATACAATTTTACCATGTGTATCTCTCCGTTTCCTGTATTCAGGGAAATACTTTTTCTCCTTTAAATGAAAAACCCCGGCAGCCTCTCACTGCCGGGGAATTTTTTTCTCAGTCGCCCAGACCGGCCTGGATCAAAGCCACCAAAGCACTGAGGGCCTCCTGCTCGTCTGACCCCTCACACATCAGTTCGATTTCATCTCCGCATTTTACACAGGCGCCCAGCACACTCAGCACGCTTTTGGCGTTGGCTGTGGTGTCTCTGAAACGGAACGTGATCATGGAGCGGTACCGCATGGCCGCCTTACAGAGGTTCCCCGCAGGTTTTAAATGCAGTCCGGCCGGATTGTTGATCTGAATTTTCTGTGTTACCATATACCTTTCCTCCCAAATAACATTTCCCCTATACTACAGTTTACCACTTTTTTCTCATTTGAACAAGAGTCTTTCCATTTTTATGCCCGGGTCCGCTACCCGGCGCTTTCGTTGAGCGTCACCTGAACCTTCACGTCGCTTCCCTGCACCACACCGTCCGGCAGGGTCAGACCTACGGAGATCTCGTGGGTGCCCGCGCCCAGGCCTCCAAGATCCACAGTGGGCTTGAGACTTTCCGCCGTGAGTGATTCCAGCGTGCTCTCCAGTCCCGTCAGGGGAATGGTGATCTCCGTCACTGTGCCGAAGGACACGTTGTACCCGGCAGGCACATTGATCTGCAGGATACCCGTCACGGGTATCTTCACGGAACGGCTGGTCTCCTGCTCCACTACGGCCACTACCCGCACCACCTCACTGCTGCCGGCAAGCTGCAGGCCTTCGGGAAGCAGCGTCGTCAGATTGATCTTCCGCTCCACATCGGACGTGGCGCCGGAAATGTCCAGCTGGGACGACGGTATGACGATGGCGTCCGTTTCCTGAAGCAGCGACTCATCTCCGTACAGGGTTACCGTCCGGGGCGTCACTGTAACCTCCCTGACGCCGTAGCCTACGGCACATTTTCCTTTTGGCGTCACCTGGATGTCCACATTCTTCGTCTCCGACACCCCGACGGTGGCCAGCACATCCATATCACTGAGCTCCATGCGGGTCATGTCCATGACATAGCCGCCCTCGTCGTATGCCTGGATCTTGGCCGTACTCTCAAAACCGCTGTTCACATCGTCCACTGACACGGTAACATTCAGCGCGTCCAGGCGCTCCATCTGAGATTCCGGCCCGGTGATGGTAACACGGTTCGGCGACACGCCGGAGCTGACCACCGCGTAGCCTGCCCTCGGCTCTCCTGACAGATTGATGCCTACGGTCATCTGCCGGGTCACCAGCTTTTCCACCTCCAGCTGCAGCACCGGTTTTTCCAACGCCAGTTCCTCCACACTGGACCGGTACCGGCTGCAGGATGCTTCCAGCGCAACGGTATATTCCGCCGTCACCTTTGAAAAATCCGCTACTACCTGAATATCCGATTCCGTCAGGGCATTCCGCACCGACAGCGGGGCCCGGACGCTTACCTGGACGGAGGTCATGTCATCTACTACCTGATAGGTAAGGCCGTTGTCCTCCAGCGTATTTTCATTCCGCAGGGTAATGGGCACCGTCATCTGACGGACACCGTCAGGATCACTGGAATTGTACATGAACAGCCACAGGAAAAACGCAATGACCAGCGATATGAGCTTCAGGCCCAGGTTCTGTGTGAAAAATCTTTTCATTTTCTTTTCTTCCCCCTGCCATGGTCATTATGCTTTAATATCTTTTTCAGCCTGGATTCCTTCACCTGCTTGTTCTGACAGGCGATCAGTTCTCTGCGCAGGGTGTCCTGGTTCACATCCTGCATCAGCTGGCCTCCCTTTGCCACGGACACGCGGCCCGTCTCCTCCGACACGATGAGCGTCACGGCGTCGCTCTCCTCCGTAATGCCGATGCCCGCTCTGTGGCGGGTGCCCAGCGCCTTGGAAAGCTCCATATTGTTGGACAGGGGGAGGTAGCAGGTAGCCGTCTCCACCCGGTCATTGCGGATGATCACGGCCCCGTCGTGGAGAGGCGTATTTTTTTCAAATATATTGATGAGCAGCTGAGCGGTCACGACACCGTCCACCGGAATGCCGGTGCGGCTGTACTCCGCCAGGCTGATCTCCCGCTCCAATACTACCAGGGCTCCGGTGCGTTCCCTTCCCATCTCAAAGCAGGCCCGCACAAGTTCATTGATAGACTGGTCCGATATGAGTTCTTTCACGATCTTTCCGTTATCAAAAATACCGTTCAGGAAATTCTGATTGCCCAGCTGTTCCAGAGCCCGGCGGAGCTCCGGCTGAAACAGCACCACAAGGGCGATGATGCCTACATTGAGAATGGCGCCCAGCAGCCAGAGGATCGTATGCATCTGCAGTATATAGCATACGCCCAGGAAAAGCAGAAGCACCAGCAGGCCCTTCAGCAGCACGCCCGCGCGGGTATTTTTGAACAGAAGCATGATCTCATACACCGCGAACGCGATGATGAGGATCTCCAGAAAGTTGGTGACCTGAAGATTGGGGAGCGTGAGCCATGACATATACTTCTGAAAAAAAAGACTGATCTGTTCCATGTTCCCACTCCTTTCATCCGTTTTCCGAAAATCTGCTGCCGGGCAGCCGGTCCTGCCGTTATCTGTCCAGCTTCTCTGACAATTCCTTCAGCTTCTCCGCCACATGTGAGGAAGACTCCGCTCCCTCGTCCGGATCCTCCAGTTCTTCTACAGCTTCCACATCCCCGGGATCCGCTCCGTCCTTTTCGGCGTCCGCGTTTTTGCCTGCCGTAAGGATCTTCTTTACCGGCTCCGCTCTCTTGGTGGCGCTGATGGTCATTTTCGGCACCGCTTTTACATAATAGACATATTCGTCATCCTCAAACTGTACCCGCTCCGTCCGCTTGTAATCTACCTGGAACACAAACAGGATCACCAGCACCGTCAGCAGCAGGGATATGACCACATTGAGGATAAGGGCGACCAGGTTGACTTCTATGGTCAGCACAAGATCCCCCACAAGCATGAGCACCAGATACAGGATGGCGCCGGATACGGCTGCTATAAGCCATGCGTAATCCACGGAAAGCCTGCGGATCACATACACGAGCACCAGCACCGCTACCACCGTCAGGATCGTCAGGTACGTCTCCGGATTATTGAATGCGTTTTCGATCACATACTGATACCTGGACAGGATATTTTCAATATCCGTGCCGCTGGCGGAGGCCGCATAGACCTTCACATAGTCCAGAATATGATATACAAGGGAACCCAGGGCCAGCGGAACAGCCGCGGAAGGGCCCGTCATGAGGCCGCACACCAGTACAGGCGCGCAGGGGATCCCCAGAAAGCCGGCGATGGGCATCACCAGCAGCAGATATCCGTACCGGGGAGCGAAATGCATGTAAGCCAGCTCCACCACGAGAAAGATTACCAGAAGCACGACGGCAAACTCCATGGAAGCCGCGTAGGTGTGTATCACCACAAGGATGCCGGCAAAAAACACCGTCACGTTCACGGGAAGGAAGCCGCACACAACCGCCAGCGCCACCGCGATCAGCGGATTGTTCAGCCGCGCGTCAAACCCGATATTGAAAAAGATCAGCAGGAAAGCCGTGAGGGCCATGATAAACCGCAGGATCCCCAGAAGCAGGCCTTCGTACCGTCCGTATATTCCCTTTAACCAGTCTTTTACTCTGAGAAAGATCATTCTTTTCCTCCTCCTGTCGCCGCGGTAAGGCCCAGTTTCGCCTTATCCTCTTTTTTGTACAGCTCCTCCAGCTCTTTTAAGCCTTTGGCGTAAGGCTTCAGCAGCTTCCGGGCTCTCCGGTATTTATAGTCGAACACAAAGTATGCCGCCACCTCCGACAGGATCAGCGCGGCAGCGTAAAAAATGACCACCCGCAGCGCCAGCAGGATGAGATTCATCTGCGCAAGATGTTCCAGATAAAATTCAAACCGGAACACGACCCACAATACCATGACCAGCAGAAACGCTATGGTAGTGGTAATGGCCGTCCAGATCATGTTTTTTATGATATAGTCATTTTTAAAATAGGTGACCACCGGCAAAACTTCTTTGCCCTGGCGCTCCTCGTAAGCGCCCAGCCGGGTCATCAACTTGATACGGTCCGTGTTTAACAATTTTTTCCGCCTTTCTCTGCCTGTACGTCACAGCGCAAAACTCCAGATATCATTATAACAATTCTCCCGCCCATAAGCAACCACAATTTTTCCGCCCTGCACGACCACATCTTTTTGTCCTCGGGCTACCGGTCCGGACATATCTGCCGATCCGCGGCTCGGATGCCTGTTTTTTATCCGATCCCGTTGGTGACCGTGCAGAAATACACAGACTCTGCCCCTGCGCGCAAAAGGACGGCGCTGCACCAGTCCAGAGTGGCGCCGGTGGTATAAATATCATCGATGAGGAGAATTCGGGAAGCCGGCAGAGCATCTGCCATTTGAAAAGCATTTTCCAGATTGCGCTGTCTTTCTCCTCCGCCCAGCATTTTCTGGGGCAGAGTGTTTTTTACGCGCACAAGACATTTTTCATATACGGGAAGACCAGTGAGTTTTCCCACATGACCGGCCAGGATACCTGCCTGATTGTATCCTCTTTCCCGGTATCTGGCCTTATGCAGGGGTACCGGTATGACAGCCTGGATCCGGTTTGCCTGCAGAAAAGGGAACCAGCGGCGCGCCATCTCATGGGCAAAAAACAGGCCGTATTCCCGTTTTCCCCCATATTTAAACTGATAGACCGCCTTTCCTATAGGACCGCCATGGATCCATACGCTGCGCCCCGCGGCAAACAGATGGCCCCTGCTCCGACAGTCCGGGCAATATTCCTCCGCCCCGTCCTCCAGCTGTTTTCCGCACCGGAAGCAGTATCTGTCGTCGATATAGGGCAGCTGCCTTATGCAGCCTCCGCAGGCCAGCGCCTTCTTGTCCTTCACCACGTTTCCGCATATGGGGCACCGGCGGGGATACAGCCACCGGAGCACGGCCTCGGATCCGGAGTAGAGATAGTTTTTATTTATTTCCAATGATCCTCCTGTTCCGCAGACTTTCTGTTCGAGCGGCGCCTCCCGAACAGAAAACCTGCCTCAAATCTCATACAATTTCTTCAATTGTTCTTTCAGCCCGGTGTACCGGGCCTGGCGGTTTCCGTTTTCGATCATGCGCTCTACAGTCCGGCTGCTGCCGATGATGGTGATGCACTTTCTGGCCCTGGTCACCGCCGTGTAGAGCAGATTCCGGTAAAAAAGCATGCTGGGACCGGAGAGCAGAGGCAGCACCACTGCCGGGTACTCGCTGCCCTGGGATTTATGTATGGTAATGGCATAGGCCAGTTCCAGTTCCTCCAGCATCCGGAACGGATACCGGGCCGTCCGGCCGTCATCGAACGCTACCGTCAGCTCCTCACCCACAGGATCCACCCTCCGGATAACGCCCATATCGCCGTTGAACACGCCTACGCCGCTGTCCGCAAGAATGTCAAACTCATTGCGCACTTCCCATTCCAGCTGATAATTGTTGCGGACCTGCATCACCTTGTCACCCTCCCGGAAGACCACCTCCCGGAACGGATGCTCCTCCTTGCCGGGCGCCGGAGGGTTGAGATGCTGCTGGAGGACGCGGTTCAGATTTTCCACGCCCAGCAGTCCCTTGCGCATGGGGGTGATCACCTGTATGTCAAAAGGCCGGGCCTTCACATAAGGAGGCAGCTTGGAACGGACCAGATACACGATCCCCTCCTCGATGACCTGAGCGCTGTTCCGCTCCAGAAAAAAGAAATCCCGGCTCTTGTTATCCAGGGCAATGGGCTGTCCGCCGTTGATCCGGTGGGCGTTCACGACGATATCGCTCTGGGCCGCCTGACGGAAGATCTTCGTCAGCCGCACCACCGGCACGCAGCCGGAATCGATCACGTCCCTGAGGACGCAGCCCGGCCCTACGCTGGGCAGCTGGTCCACATCCCCCACCAGGATCAGCCTGGTGCCGGGGGCAATGGCTTTTAAGAGAGCGTTCATCAGATAGATATCTACCATGGACATCTCGTCAATGATCACCACGTCCGCTTCCAGAGGCGTATCCTGATCTCTGCCGAACGCCTGGCTGTCCGGATCCTCGGGATTGCCCGCCAGCTCCAGCATCCGGTGGATGGTCCGCGCCTCATAGCCTGTAGCCTCTGCCATGCGCTTTGCCGCCCTGCCGGTAGGCGCCGCCAGCAGGATATCCAGCTTTTCTCCCGCAAAATAGGATATCATGCCGTTGATGGTGGTCGTCTTTCCGGTACCGGGTCCTCCGGTGAGGACCATCAGGCCGTTGGACGCCGCCTGCCGGATGGCCTGGCACTGGAGCTCGTCCAGCTCCATCTCCCCCAGACGGCCTTTTTCCAGATAGGCCTCCAGACGATCCGGATCCACGCTGACGGGCCGGTCCAGCTGCCTGAGCAGAGTGGCTGTCTGAAGCTCCGTATAGTAGGCGGAGGCCAGGTACACCTGGGCGTCCTCCCCCCGGGCCCTGCATATGATCTTCCGGGCAATGCTCAGGTCCATAAGGGGTTTTGACATAAGAGACTCCTCCACCCCAAGCATGTCCGCAGCCCTCGGAAGGAGCAGGGAGGATGGCAGATAGAGATGGCCCTCTCCCGCCGCCTGCTGGAGCACATACAAAAGACCGCTTTCCAGACGGAAGGCGTCTTCCGGCGCCACTCCCGCCTTTCTCGCGATCTCATCTGCGATCTTAAAGCCTACGCCGGTAATATCTTCCGCAAGACGGTAGGGATTTTCCTGCAGTATTTTATACACATTGTTTCCGTATTTCTGATAGATCTTCGCGGACAGGTTCAGAGAGATCCCGAACTGCTGCAGATACAGCATGGCGGAGCGCATCTCCTGCTGTTCCAGCAGCTGAGCGGCAATATCCCTTGCCTTCTGCTCACTGATGCCCTTTACTTCCGCCAGACGTTCCGGCTGGTCCTCCAGTATCTCGTATGTATCTTCCCCGAATTTTTTTACGATCCGGGCGGCAAGGGCCCTGCCGATCCCCTTGATGGCCCCGGAGGACAGATACCGCTCCATGACCAGCTTGTTTTTGGGGGCGGCGGGCGTATAGCGGACCACCTTCATCTGCTCCCCGTAGACAGGATGAACGACCATCTCCCCCTCCAGCAGGGCATATTCTCCCTGGTGGATATAGGGAAACGTCCCGCAGCAGATCAGCTCATCGCCGTATTCGTCCACAAGGGTGAGAATGGTATAACCGTTTTCCTCGTTGCGGAAACGGATACTTTCTATATAGCCTGTGCGTTCTTCCATGAATCATCCTCATTCCGGCGGCCTGCCGGAGCCGCTCCGCCAGACGCCCGGCGCTTTTGTCTTACCCGAAAGCCGGGAACCGCGCGGTCACTCCTGCCTGTCCTCCACATACTGCCCCGTGCCGATGGCAACAGCCATAAGAGGCTCCTCCGCCGTCATGGTATTGATCCCGGTACTCTCCTCCAGGAGCTCGTCCAGTCCCCGCAGCAGGGCGCCGCCCCCTGTGAGCACCATACCCCGTTCGGAAATATCCGCGGACAGTTCCGGGGGCGTCATTTCCAGCACGGTATGCACCGCGTCCACGATCTGTCCCGTGGCCTCCTTCAGTGCCTCGGCCACCTCCTCACTGGTGATGGTCACCGTTCTGGGCAGTCCGGTAAGGAGATTCCGCCCCTTCACATCCTTTTTCAGCTGCTGCATGCCGGGCACTACCGTACCGATATCCATTTTAATGGACTCGGCGGTCTGTTCTCCGATAAGCAGATTGTGGGTCTTGCGCATATACCGGACAATGGCCTCATTGAAATCGTCTCCTGCTACCTTCAGGGAGATGCTGCACACGATCCCGCCCATGGAGATCACCGCGATATCTGTGGTGCCGCCGCCGATATCTATGATCATGTTCCCGTAGGGCCGCCATATATCGATACCCGCGCCGATAGCCGCCGCAATAGGCTCTTCGATCATATGCACTTCCCTGGCTCCCGCCTGGATGGCCGCGTCCTCCACAGCCTTCCGCTCCACCTCGGTGGCCTGGCTGGGAACACAGACACTGACTCTGGGCTTCCGGTAGCTGCGGCGGCCCAGCGCCTTCTGGATCACATACCGGAGCATCCGCTCCGTCACCGCATAGTCCGATATCACGCCCTGGCGCATGGGGCGCACGGCGATCATATTGCCCGGCGTCCTGCCGAGCATGGCTCTTGCTTCTTCCCCGATGGCGCGTATCTTATGGCTGTCCCGGTCGAAAGCCACCACGCTGGGCTCCCGGAGCACAACCCCTTTTCCTTTTACATAGACAAGCACACTGGCTGTTCCCAGATCGATTCCAATATCGGACGAAATCATATGCGGACCCTCATTTCGTAAATCAGTTTCTTTGGTATTGTACCCAAAATAAGGATTATTATAGCCGGCGGCACATAAAATTGCCGTTTGTTTCAGCCCTTTTCTTTCACCAGGCCGATCGCCTCGATCTCCAGGAGCACGTCCTTGGGCAGACGCGCCACCTCCACACAGGAGCGGGCGGGCAGAAAGCTGCCGTTGAAAAACCTTTCGTAAATGGCGTTGATAGCGCCGAAATCATCCATATTTTTGATGAACACCGTGGTCTTTACCACCACGTCCGTGCCGGATCCCGAAGCCTCCAGCAGCCCTTTCAGATTGGTCAGCGCCTGAACAGCCTGGGCCTCTACGCCCTCCGGTATCTCCATGGTCTCCGGCACTGCGGGGATCACCCCTGAGGTATACACCATGCCGTTTAAGGCGATGGCCTGGGAATAAGGGCCGATGGCCGCGGGGGCCCTGTCGGTTTTGATCACATTAACACTGCTCATGATTTTCTCCTTTCCGCGCGTGGTTCCCGCGCATAACCGGACCTGCTTTTGGGGGACGGATCCGCAAAAGACGGTTTATCGTCCCTTTGTGCTCCTTTTACCCGGATACAGGTCTCTTTTATCTCTATCTTTCCCTGCTTCAGCAGGCGGCCCACCGCCCGCTTGAACGCATTCTTGCTCAGTCCCGTCTCTCTGGCTATGGTCTGGGGGGACGCCTTATCCGTAAAGGGAAGGACGCCGCCGTATTGTTCCATGAGCTCCAGCAGCATCCCGCTGTCCTCATCCATCTGGAGATAGGCTTTTTCCCGCAGGCTCAAGTCCAGCCTGCCGTCCTCCCGAATGGCGGTAACGCGCACGTTTACCTCTTTTCCGATGGGGATGTCCGCCGGACATTCCTTTTTGGGGATCAGGCCGGAATACCGGTCCTCCACCGCCACGAACACGCCGAAATTGCCGCTCGTCTCATACGGGGTGCCGACGCACCAGGATCCCGGGCGGAAACGGATGGGCACGTTGGCAAGATCCAGGCTCTCCAGATAGGGGTACACGTTCATAGTGGCGCACAGCCTGCCGCTCTTGTCCATGTACACCGCCACCAGATGGGTCTCGTGAGGCTTCACCTTCACCGTCTGTTCGTGGAAAGGAAGAAACAGGTCCTTTTCCAGCCCCCAGTCAAGAAAGGCGCCGATGCGGGTGCACTCTGACACTTCCAGCCTGCCCACCTGCCCCAGCATCAGTTTGGGCGTATTGACAGTGGCGATCATCCGGTCCTGAGAGTCACGGTAGAGAAATACCGTCATCCGATCCCCCACGGCCGCGCCTGCCGGCACCTGCTTTCTGGGAAGCAGCACCTTCTCCTCACCGTCGCTCAGATACACGCCGAAATCCGTCTTTGATACGATCTCAAGTTCCTGCCTTGTTCCTGTTTTCAGCATACGTTTCTCACACCATTTCTTTCTCCGGCAGAACTGCTCCCGCAAATTTTACAACAGCGTAGGGCACCCTGTCCCGGTTGTCCAGTGACACGGTAATGCCGGAAGGGTCCGCGGCGACCCGCGGGCAGAAGATATCTCCCGGCACAGCCGCCTTCTTGTATTCCACCAGTATCCGCTTCACAACGAAATCCTCCGGCAGATATTCGCTGGCAATGGCCACATACTGGCCGTTGTTCACATGATGGTTGGTATCCAGATGGTGGGACTGCACAGGGATCTCCGGCATCTCATCGATCATCCCGCCTTCCGGCAGAGCCATTCTCCGGGGCGGCAGTTCCATATCCAGAGGCTCGTTATAAGCATAGATCCGTGCCACATCCTCCGGCACCCTGCAGGGACGTCCCCTGTCCAGATCCATATAGATCCAGCAGCTGTTGGCACGGGAAAGCAGCTTTCCGTCCGCGTCCTTCATGGTAAAATTCCTGTAGCCGTAAAATCCTTTGAACTCATAGGGCCATGTGGCCACCTCAATGGGCTCCATGTCAGAAGGCATCCTGTCGATCTCAATGTTCCAGCCGGCCAGCACCCATGCCTGATGGTGCTCCCGCAGATACGCCACGCCGACGCCCAGATCTTCTGACTGAAAGCTGCAGCAGTCCTGATAATAATTGAGCAGCGCAGGCACCGTCATGACGCCGCCGGCGTTCATCTCGCTGTACCGCACCCGCTCCTGTCTGATATACATAAATATCCGTCCCTCTTTCGGTCTCCTTTCGGAAGGCGCTGCCTTCTGAAAGAAAAAAATGCTGCCAGAACTTCTTCTGGCAGCTAAAAGCTGGCCCACAAGGATTCGAACCTTGAAATGACGGAGTCAGAGTCCGTTGCCTTACCATTTGGCGATGGGCCAATATTTACAACAATGTGAATTATATAATAACTCACCTTAAATTGCAAGCACTTTTTGCACTTTTTTTCCGACACCGGCAGACAATTTTTTGCCATATGCCTGCCGGTTTTCCGTCGTTTTTTTACCAGAGATCATCGTAACCTAAATGGCGGTTTCCCGTCTACAGCAGATGCACCGGAAGGGCGCTGTATATCCTGCTCTCCTGTCTGGGCTTCTTTTCGGTCTCAGGCGCCGCCGCGGCGTCCACAAGCGCGTTTACCTGAGGATCCGGCACAAGAACAGACGCGTTTACGGCAGCCTTTGCCGCCGTGGTCTTTCCGCTCTTTGCCTTTGCTGTTCCGGTCCCTGCCGTTTTTGCGGCTGATCCTGCCGCGGTCTTTGTCCCGGCTGTCTTTTTTGCCGCGGCAGGCTTTGCGGCGGCCGCGCTCTTGGCTGCTCTCTGCATGCTTCCGGTTCCAACTTTTGTCTTACCAGGCATATTCATCTACCTCCTTAGCCAATGCCCTGTATTCCGCGCCGCTGCGGCTGCTCTTTCTGTATGCCGCCACCGGCTGGTTATTATCCTGGGACCACTCAATGGTACTGTCGATCCGTATGTAGCTGTCAAACACCGGTATCTCCTTCAGCTCCCGCAGAGCGTCCATGGTCTGTTTAAAATAATTTTTTCTCGTGTTGACCTTTGTGATGACGATCCCCATGGTCTGCAGATCCCGGGCCATATCTCTCACCTGGCCCAGAAATTCGAACATGTTTGCCAGGCCGAACAGCCCCCAGGGGCTGGCCTCCACGGGAACAATGATGCCGTGGGAAGCGCACAGGATGTTCATCACCCATCCTCCCAGGGTGGGCGGCGCGTCAATGAGAATGTAGTCATACTCTCCCGATCCCGCGATCGAAGACAGGCACCGTTTCAGTATAAATTCCCGCTGCCATTTGGTAAACAGCTGAAATTCAATGCCGCTCATCAGCGTGGAGGACGGGATCAGATCCAGCCCTTCCTGCGGGGTCCGGACAATATAATCCTTCAGATCCTTCTGATCGCACACGGCGTGATACAGATTGCGCTCACTTTTTGCCATATCCAGCACCTGTTCCTCGCTAAAAAAAGAAAGGGACAGGTTCAGCTGCATATCCCCGTCGATCAAAAGCACCCGCCGGCCCATCTCCCACAGGCTGTAGCCCACATTGGCGCAGGTAGTGGTCTTGCCGCTGCCGCCTTTGTTGTTGGCAAAACAAATCACTTTCGTATCTTTCTTCATGACTTCCTCATCCGCATATGCTGGTTTCACACAGCACCATGGTCTCACGATATCTGCATAACAGGATCCATATACAATAATATTATACTTGTTCGCCCCGGGGTTTTCAACTAAAAAAGAGTCCCGCGGGACTCTTTTTTATACATAACAGGCGGCAGAGTATCTTTTAGTTGTACACCACATATCTCAGGATATGCAATGCGTCCTGAGTATCGGCTTTCCCGTCATCATTGACGTCGGCTCTCGCCTCTTCTTCCGCCGTAGGCTTCACAGTGCCTACCACGAAACGCAGAACATTCAATGCGTCGGCTACGGTTATTCTCCCGTCATCATCTATGTCGCCCAGTCCGTGAGCCACGAGAGGCATTAACTCCGGCTTCGGCTCCGGCTTTGGTGTGGGTGTGGGTGTTGGTGTTGTATCGGGGACTCCTGTATGTCCCTCAGAACCGGAACCGGAAACCCTGGACGTAATGCTGGAGGGCAGGTAGTCCAGAAGATTGCCAAGGGGGTTGTTCCAGAATGTCAGCGCATTGCTGCCCATGGTGCCTACACGGGTCTCAATGTGCAGATGGGTGCCGGAGGAACGTCCTGTGCTTCCCGCATACCCGATCACCTGTCCTTTTTTCACCTTGTCCCCTACTTTCAGGTTCTGCGCGATACTTACCATATGGGCATAAGAAGTAGCGACCTTCTGTCCTTCATGATATATGATCACGCAGTTGCCGTTTCCGCCGTTGCAGAATCCGTCGGATGAATATCCCTGGGGACAGCTATTGGAACGATACGTGGGATTGCATTTTCCCCGCTTTTTGCAGTTGGTGCCGGTCTCGTCATATCCGTCGTAATTGGTGCAGCCCACATAGATCCCCCTGACCACGCCGTCTGCTGCCGCAAGCACCGGCTGCCCGTCCGACGCGGCGATGTCCAGTCCTTCATGTCCGTTGGCAACGCCCCGGTACAGATAATATCTGGTATCATCCTTCAAAGGCCATCCAAAAGGCGAATTTGCAGCCACAGCGCTCATGCATGTCCCCACCAGCATTACAGCAGACAATGCAACACCCGTCAGTTTTTTCCACATCTTTCTCACTTTGTTCATCCTCCCTTTTTAATTGAAAAGATTATGTAAACATCTTCTTAACAATTATTACAACACTTTTTAACAAATTTGTCAATATCTTTCTTTTATGTAAATTTTTGTTTACAATTCCGTTCTTTACTAATTTTGTCTTTTATCATACAATGAAACTACTATATATAGAAAGGACGAAAAACAATGGCACAAAATCCTGTGATCACCATTACCATGGAAAACGGAAAAAAAATATCTGCGGAATTATTTCCCCAGATCGCTCCCAATACGGTAAATAATTTTATTTCCCTTGTACAGAAGGGTTATTACAACGGCCTGACCTTTCACCGGATCATTCCCGGTTTTATGATCCAGGGAGGCTGCCCGGAGGGAACCGGAGCCGGCGGCCCTGGCTACAGCATCCGCGGCGAGTTTGCCCAGAATGGATTCCCCAATCAGCTGAAGCACACCCCCGGCGTGCTGTCCATGGCGCGCTCCATGATGCCCAACAGCGCCGGCAGCCAGTTCTTTATCATGCACGCCGCGGCGCCCCATCTGGACGGAGCCTACGCCGCCTTCGGTCAGGTAACAGAAGGGCTGGACGTAGTGGACCAGATCGCCATGACGCCCACGGACTATCAGGACCGGCCCATGGAACCTCAGGTGATCAAAGAGATCACGGTGGAGACCTTCGGCGTCCAGTATCCTCAGCCGGAAAAAATGTGATCCTTCCGGCACAGATCTTTAAAAACTTCCTCCTCCGCCGCCGTGCGTGCTGCCGCCGCCGCTGGTATGAACGCCGCCGCCCGGCCCGCCTCCCATTCCGCCGGGCCGGGAACGGTTTGCCGTATCCAGACGGTGCACCGCCATGGTAGTGCGGAGGAACCTGTCTCCCGAGCGGGTCACGGACAAGGTGTTTTCCTGAAGATAAGTGAGATGATCCGCTGTCATGGTCCCCACATAGGACCGGTACAGGGCATACAGCACGCCCGCCGCTATGGCCATGGCGGCGGCAAGAGAAACGCAGATCATCCCCAGAGGGACCCCTCTGGCGCGCCTTACCTCGCCGGCAGACACTTCCGTGGTAAAATACCGGCAGGAATGCTGGATAAATGTCTCACAGCCTTCATAATAATCGCCGTCTGCCAGTTCTCCGGCGATCTCGTCTACCAGGCTGTCAATACGCTCCTCTGTAAACTGATCTATGGCCGCCCCGGCGGTACTGATCCAGATCTGCCTTTCTCCCATATCTATGAGCAGCAGCACACCTGTCTCCCCCTCATAGCCGAACTCGTGCGCGTCGTAAAAATCATCCGCGTATTCCATGTCACTTTTGCCCCCGGTGCTTCCGGCCGTGACGATGATCAGGTCCAGCCCGCAGTCCGCCCCGTACTGACGGCACATAGCATCCAGCGACGACCTCTCATCCGCGGAGAACAGGCCGTACATATCATAGACCCTGTCATAGCTGCCCGCGGAATAGCTGTCATAGCCGTAATCATCATAGTCATAGCTGTCATAACCGAAGTCATCATAGCCGGGATCATCATAATAAAATCCGTATACCGGCGCGCAGCACATTCCCAGAGTCAGGGCCACTGCTGCCAGAAAACTTATGTATCTTCGGATCATTCTCATATGCGGCCTCCCCTCAGCCGGTTACAGGAAAAAGTAGAAAAACGCCATGGCCAGACCGAATATCAATGCCGTGATCAGCACGAAATACGCCGCCACTTTCCCTTTGCTCACGGGGATCTCTCCGATGATCTTTCCTGTCTGCCCGTTCATGGTAAACATATAATCCTTTCCCATGTACCGGTAGTTGAGCATCCACACAGGAAGCATGGCGTATCGGGTACGGGTCAGCTGCAGGTTCACGTCTTCCCGCACAGGAGTTATCATCTCATAGCCCCGGATGCTGTCCATGGCCAGCCTGGCGCCATACTCCTTTACCCGCGCGTCTGCCCGTTCTCTCAGCTGACCGCTGGTATAATTGTATTTCTCCGCAAAAAAGCCTGACAGATATTCCATCTTAAAGGGCGTCAGCTTGTCGTAGGAGAACGGCTCCAGCTTATCCATCAGCGCATCGTTCATCTTCTCTGACGCGTCGGCAGGCACTTTCTCATATGTAGCGTGAACTTCCCGCTGCACATCAAAATGGTCGGTATAAATGATCTCCTCATTTTTCGTCCGCTGCACCCGCGTGCGGGTACAGTCTGCCTCAATGAACGCCTGCACATTGTAGTCATACAGCCAGAACGGCACATACAGGCCGGATATTTTCTCCACGGTAGCCCTGCTCACAAAGCCCGGCGGCGTGAGCAGACCGCGCTTCGCCCAGGAAAGATACGCCTCCCGGGCCTTTTCCTTCGTGATCTGGAAGGGAATGACCAGCTCCGGCGCGTCCTCCCCTTCCAGACGGCTCTCGATAAGAGCGGAGCTGCCGCAGTAATTGCAGAAGGTCGCCGTGGTATATTCGTCTGTCAGCAGCTCCGCCCCGCAGGACGGGCAGTGGAACATCTTAAATGTACCGGATGCAGCTTGCTCTTCATGGGCAGGCTGCTCCGGCTCTTTCTGTTCCGGTTCCTTCTGTTCCGGCTCTTTCTGCTTCGGCTCTTTATACTCTGATATCGGCATCTTCCTGCCGCAGTAAGGGCAGGACAGCTGCTGGCTCTGGGCGTCGAACGTCATATTGGCGCCGCAGGACGGGCATTTGTATATCTGTACCATAACCGTTTCCCCGTAATGTGAACGCAGTGGTATATCGTTCCTCTACATGATCCTCAGTGATTCCAGCGCCCCGTACACGTTCAGGGTGCCGTACCCCCATTCCCGGTTGGGATACTCCCTGCCGGGAGGCGTATCCACACCCCGGATAAGATAGCTTTTAATATCAAGGGCATCAACGGTCAGCTGATTGCCCTGGGTCACCGCCCACTCCAGCAAAAGGGCCGCGCCTCCCGCCGTGACAGCGGCGGATATGCTCGTGCCGGTGCGGGCGCCGTATCTGCCGTCGGGCAGAAGGCCTGTCACATCAGCTCCCGGCGCCACAAGATCCGGTTTTACCACGCCGGAACGGGTGTAGCCCCTGCCCGACTGTATATCTATGGCGCCTGTAGCGCCGTTGTATGCCCCGACGGTAATGACCCTGGGCACCGCCGACGGCTCCGTCAGCGTCACCTCCGGATTGGCCCGGAGAAAAAAAGTATCTCCGGACAGAAATTCCGTTACAGGCAGCCATACATGAAAGGCATTGTAAGGCTGCCGCACGGGGTGCACGCTGACGGTCCAGATGCCCGGCGCCGGCCGGTCAAAGGACAGGAAGATCAGCTCATCCCCCGCCTGGGTTTCGGAGATAAAATAATCGATCTGAAGCCTGGTACGCTCAAACAGGAACTGGTACGTCTGGCTCTGCCGGAACGCCACCGGCGCGCGGGGCAATACCTCCCCAGACGGCGAGGTGACCGACACACTGTACAGATCCGGCACCCCGGCCCACAGTTCCATAGAAAACCCGGTTTCTCCCTCATCCACCCGGATCTCCACATCCGTCGCCTGGTCCTGCTGCGCAGGCTGTCCGTAAAAATGATGTCCGGCATTGGCTTCATTGCCCGACGCCACCACCACGGCGCATCTGCGCTGGGCGCTGATCTGCTGCAGGAGATCCCCCAGATGGGAATTGCCGTTGTGATCTCCCTGATTGGTGCCCATGCCAAGACAGATGACGATGGGAAGATCCATAGCTCTGGCAGTCTCCAGAAGAAAGGTGACTCCGAGGATCAGATCATTTTCCTGAAACGCCGCCGCGCCTTCCCGGATGCGGTACAGGCGGCGGAGATATTCCTTGGCCTGCTTGCATTTCACCACCAGCAGCCGGCTGTCGGGCGCCGCCCCGAGGTACGCGCCCTGACGGGACGGCCCTCCGGCGGCTACCGAAGCCATAAACGTACCGTGGCCGATATCGTCTGTTTCCGGCACTATGTCAAGGGGAAAATCACTTTGCAGTGCCTCATTGATCTGCTCTCCGGAATAATAAGAACCGTACAGGCGCCCCGGAGGGGGATTGCCCGTCTGGTCCGTCTGATCCCAGATGCCAACGATCCGGGTAGTACCGTCCGGATTTCTGAAACTATCTGAAGTATAATCTATCCCCGTATCCACAAAACCGATGAGCACATCTTTTCCCGTGAGCTCCAGGCCGGGGTACTGCTGCACCTGATAGATGCCCGCCTGCTCCAGCGTCCGGACATCTGCCAGGGCATAACATTTCGGGGTAGCTGTGTAAGACGCGATGATAAAATCGTAGACCGGATATTGCTGCCTGCTGATATGCAGTACCGCAAGGCCCGGGTTTACCTGCTGAACGCAGGTAAACAGGGCGTACAGGGGATTCAGGGGACTGGTCTCCGTCACCTCGGAGATCAGGTCGTAATAATCGTCCGACAGGATCTGTTCTCTGCATGAAGGCATAGGACTGCTCTCCTTGTATCGTTCAAAGATACCGTTTTTCACTACTATATGAGCAGTTTTCCGATCCTATGTCCTCCTGCGGCCACCATTATACGATACGGCAGATGTTTCGGGCCCTACACCCTGGGAATGATCCTGGGCCCGCCCTTGCCGTTGATATAGTCCGCCGTGATGATCACTGTGCCGATGGTGTCGTCCTTTGGTATCTCGTACATGATATCCACCATGAAATCTTCGATGATGGCCCGCAGCGCCCGCGCGCCGGTGTCCTTCTCCAGCGCCTTTTCCGCGATGGCTTCCAGGGCGTCCTCCTCAAACTCCAGCTTTACCTCGTCCAGCTCCAGCAGCTTCTGATACTGCTTCAAAATAGCATTTTTCGGCTCCTTGAGCACCTGCACCAGCATTTTTTTGTCCAGCGCGTCAAGGCTGACGATCACCGGCAGACGTCCCAGGAACTCCGGGATCATGCCGAAATTGCGCAGATCCTCCACCGTCACCTTGGACAGCAGGTTGGGATCATTGTCATATTTATCCTTCAGATCCGCCTGAAAGCCCATGGAGGACTGCTTGTTCAGGCGCTCCTTGATCACATCCGTAAGGCCGGGGAAAGCTCCGCCGCATATAAACAGGATATTTTTTGTGTTTACCGTCTCCAAAGGCACCATGGCGTTTTTGCTGCCTGCTCCCACAGGCACTTCCACCTCGGACCCCTCCAGCAGCTTCAGCATCCCCTGCTGTACAGACTCTCCGCTGACGTCCCGCTGATGGGCGTTTTTCTTCTTGGCGATCTTGTCGATCTCGTCCACAAAGATGATGCCCCGCTGGGCTTTTTCCACATCGTTTCCGGCGGCGGCAAGAAGTTTGCTCACTACGCTCTCAATGTCATCGCCTATGTAGCCTGCCTCCGTGAGAGAGGTGGCGTCGGCAATGGCAAGAGGCACGTTGAGCAGCTTTGCCAGGGTCTTCACCATATACGTCTTTCCGCTGCCGGTAGGACCGATGAGCAGCATGTTGGATTTTTCGATCTCTATGTCGTCCATGGTACCGGTCTCCACCCGCTTATAGTGGTTGTAAACCGCTACGGAAATGTATTTTTTCGCCCGTTCCTGCCCGATGACATACTGGTCCAGCCAGCCTTTGATCTTGTGGGGCGCGGGAATGCTCCGCAGCCGTTCCGCCAGGGGGACTTCCGGCACCTGTTTTTTCTCTTCCTTTTTCTTCTCCCGGGGCTGACGTCCCAGCCCGGGGCCCATAAACATCATGTTGATATTTTTGGGCATGCGGCTCAGCAGATCCTGCAGATTGATCTGGCCGCTCGTGATGGGCTCCATGGCCTTCTCCGCGCACTCTGTACACACGCACATGCCGTTTGGCATGTCCATAAGCTGTTTTACCTTGCTCTCGGGACGGCGGCACATAATGCAGAACCGCTCCTTTTTCTTTTCCTCCGGCTCCCGGGAACCGCCGGGCTTTTCCTGCTCCCGATCTTTTCCGGCTTTTTCCTCCTGCTCCGGCTTACCGGCCGCCTCTTTTATCTCCTGTTCCCTGTCCTCGGGCCTGTTGTCCTCTGTATTTGAATTCATGTGATTCCTCCGTGAATGCATGTTGTATGATACAAACAGGGGTCAATGCGTCCGCACCGGCCCCTGACGATTTTTATTGTTCTGCCTGTATCTGACCGTTCAGTACCCTGAGCGCCTCCTGCAGCTGATTGTCCTCCTCATGGGTCCAGGACGCTTTCTGCCAGAGGGATTCGTCCAGTTCGACCTCCACATCCGGCGTGATGCCCACCTCGTGGATATCATTTCCTTTGGGCGTATAATATTTGCACATGGTCACCTTCAGGGCGGTGCCATCCTCCATCCCCAGCACCTGCTGGACGATGCCCTTGCCGAAGGTAGTGGTCCCCACTATCGTGCCGCGCCCAGTATCCTTCATGGCTCCCGCCATGATCTCCGACGCGCTGGCGCTGTTGCCGTTGACCAGCACCGCCACCGGTTTGCCGAATACGTCTTCTTCGGTGGAAGAAGAATATGATTTTTCCTGATTGCCATACCGGTCCTCCGTATACACCAGCAGTTCCTGGGGAATAAATTCCTCACACAGATCCAGGGCCGCGTCCATGACGCCGCCGGGATTGTCCCGCAGGTCTACCACGAGTCCCTCGATCCCCTGTTCCTCCAGCTTTTCCAGCTGTCCGGAAAACTGCCCGGGGGTCACGCTGTCAAAATTGCTCACCTGTATATAGCCGATATTGCCATTCAATACCTCAGACTCCACTGTGGGGATATCGATCTGCTGTCTGGTGAAGGTCTTTTCGATGTAATCCGACTCTCCTTCTCTGGCAATGGTCAGCCTTACATCCGTTCCTTCCTCTCCCTTGATCAGGGACACTGCTTCATCGATATCCATGGCGGTCACATCGGTGTCGTCCACCTTGACGATGATATCGCCGGGCAGCAGGCCGCCCTCATAGGCGGGAGCGCCCTCAAAGCACTTCACCACTGTGATCAGCATGTCGTTCCGGTTCTGCTGCAGGGAAGCCCCTACGCCGCTGTAAGAACCTTCTATATCCTGGAAAAGGGCTGCCGTCTCCTCTTTATCGTAATATACGGTATAGGGATCGCCCATGGCGTTCACGTAACCCTTTATGATGCCGTTTTCTATATCCTCATCCGTCACATCATCTTTGTACAGATAGTACAGATCCAGAAGCCCTTTCAGGCTGCTCAGTTTTTCTTCCGTCTGCCGGGAGAGGGGGCTGTTTGCCAAAACAGACCCGTCTTTGTCCGAGTCCGACCCAAGGCGGCCGGCCAGCAGAACGCCGCCGAAGATCAGCGCCATAAGCAGGGCGCCCAGGCAGACGCCGCCGAAGAGGGGGAATAAAAATGAACGTTTTTTTCGTTTAAAAGCCGCAGGTTCAGGCGCCGGTTGTTCCTGCCGCTCCTGAAGGGGATCTTCCGATCCGTTTTCGTAATCCTGATTCATGTCGCTCATATATTGTCATCCTTCTATCATTGTTGGGGTTGTGTCACGTAATTCCACGGGCTGACGTATGTACCGTTTAACCGGGTGGAAAAATGCAGATGCGGTCCTGTGGAATCTCCGGTAGAGCCTACCAGCGCGATCAACTGGCCCTTCTCCACTACGTGTCCCAGAGCCACGCACAGGAACGAGGCGTGCATATACACCGTCACGAGACCGTTGCCGTGATCCAGCATCACGTAATTGCCCATGCCGGAATCATACCCGGCTCCGATAACAACGCCTTTATACGCCGCCACGATGGGATTGCCGGTCTCTGAGCTGATATCGATACCGTTGTGGAACCTTCTGTCCCCATATATGGGATGATGCTCCCGCCAGCCGTACTCGCTGGAGATCCTTACATAGTTGGGGCACGGCCACGCGAACAGGGTGTTGGGATCTACGGTAATATTGTATCCCTGCTTCTGCAGCTCCGCCTGCTCCGTAGTGGAAGCCTGCTGCAGCCACGCCTGAGCCGCCTGCTGTTCTGCCTGGGCCTTCTGTTCCTCCCCTGCCGTAGCGACAGCCTGGGACAGAGCGGCAAGGGCATCCGACTGGGCGGCCTGATTGGACGCTGCCGCCGCCTCCAGCTGCTGGAAGATGGCGTTCTGCTCATCCAGTTTTTTCTGGTATTCTTCTGTCAGCGCCTGATTGGACGCCAGAAGCTGATTGTAATTTTCCACCTGGGCAGCTTTCTGCGCCGTAAGATTTTCCAGCTCCTGCACCCTGGCGTTTGCCTGTCCTTCCAGCTGAGAAAGGGCCTCCCGGTCCTGCTGCAGACGGGCCTCGCTGTCGGCCACCGCCTGCTTTGTGTTCTGATACTGCTGCAGCATCTGCCGGTCATAATCCATTATCTCATTGACAAAATCCGCCTTGTTGATAAAATCGTTCATATCCACCGCGGACAGGAACATTTCCAGATACGCATACTGGCCCTGCTCATACATATACTGTATGCGCTTTTTCATGTCCTCATACTGCCTGCTGACCTGCTCCTCCGCCTGGGCCTTCTGCTGCTGTATCTGCTCGATCTGCTGCTGGTTGGCATCCAGACGGGTCCTGATATCATTCAGTTCCCCGGCCGCCGTCATCATCTGATCATCCAGCTCCTGAATACTTTTCTCCAGCGCCTCTTTCTGCTGCTGCAGCTGGGCCGTATTCTGCTGGGTATTGTTCATGTCGTTCTGGATCTGGTTATTGCTCTGCTGGATATTATTGAGATCATTTTCGATCTGCTGTTGCTGCTGCTGCAGCTGATTGATGCTGTCCTGCAGGGCATCCACCGAAGAAGCGTATGCCGGCCACGCCATGACAGCGCACATCCCCAGGGCAATGAAGCCGCGAAGCCTTTTCTTCCACATGTAGATCCCGCCTTTCACACTTTCAGGTGCTTGTGTGTGGTAAACAGTCCGCCGATCAGGCCAATGCCCACGCCGATGCAGATGGACACCGGAACCAGTACGCGGAATACTTCTCCTGCCGGCAGGAAGGAGATAATGCCTGTGAGCAGCTGAAATTTCTCCATGACGAACCGCACCACCTGGCTGTACAGGACGTACAGCAGGATCAGCGGGATGATGGCCCCCGCAAGGCCGATGATCACGCCCTCAAACACAAAGGGCGCTTTGACAAACATATCCGTGGCGCCGATGAGCTTCATGATGCCGATCTCCTCCCGGCGCACCGTAATGCCCACGTTGATCGTGTTGCCGATGAGGAACACAGCCACAGCCAGAAGCAGGATGATAAGGCCTACCGTCACATAGGACAGCAGCCGGTTGAAATCCGACAGCGTATCCGCCGCCACCTGGTTGCTGTTGACCTTCCTCACACCCTCCGTGGCACGCAGTTCATCCACAAGCTGCTGCTGCTTTTCCACATCCTTCATGTACACCTGATAATTGGCGGAATCCGCAAGCGGATTGTCCTCCTTAAAGCCGTCGGCAAGAGAGGGATCCTCGGCAAAATACTGGTTCTTATATGTCTCCCACGCTTCCTCCGCGGAAACATATACCACATCCGCCACTTCTTCCTTGCTGCGGATCTGGTCACCGATCATGGTGATCTGCTCGTCAGACAGGTCCTTCTCAAAAAATACGGTAATGGCCACGCCTTCCTCGGCGTTCTTTACCATATGGTCAAAATTGACGATAATGGCATAAAATGTACCAAACAGCAGCACGCACACGATCATGGTAGCAATGGACGCCAGGGAGAAAAATTTGTTGCGCACGATATTCTGCAGGCCCTGTTTGATGGAATATCCCAGTGAATTAATCTTCATAAATATATCCACCTTCTTCCACATCACTGACCACCACTCCGTTTTCCAGAGTGATGACCCGCTTTTTCATAGCGTCCACGATCTCTCTGTTGTGGGTCACTACCACGATGGTGGTGCCGTCTTCATTGGCCTGCTCCAGAAGCTTCATGATCTCCCAGGCGTTCTGGGGATCCAGATTGCCGGTAGGCTCGTCGGCCATGAGGATATCCGGCTTGTTCACCAGCGCTCTGGCAATGGCCACCCGTTGCTGCTCGCCGCCGGAAAGTTCTCCCGGCTTGGAGAGATATTTCTCCGCCAGCCCTACGGTAGAGAGGATCTGGGGCACTTCTCTGCGGATACGCCGATAAGGGGTCTCCACCACCCGCTGGGCAAAGGCAATGTTCTCATAGACATTCCGGTCCTTCAGCAGGCGGAAATCCTGAAACACCACGCCGATATTCCTGCGATATGCGGGAATATCCCTGCGCTTCAGCTGGCTCAGGTCCCTGCCGGCCACCCGGATCGTACCGGAAGTAGGATCCAGCTCCTTTAACAGCAGCTTGAACAGAGTCGTCTTGCCCGCGCCGCTGTTGCCGATGATAAAGACAAACTCGCCTTTCTCGATATGCAGGTCAATGCCTGTCACCGCAGGATTGCCCGGCGTGTACTCTTTGCTTACATTTTCCAGTTGTATCATGACACATACCTTTCCCGCAGGATCAGAAATCCTGCTTTTCCATATATTTCATGTATTTTGATACCATCAAAGAAATCTTGAAGGTAATGGCATCCTCAAAAACGCGAAGATCCAGCCCGGTGGTCTTCTGCAGCTTATCCAGCCGGTACACCAGCGTGTTGCGGTGGATGAACAGCTGCCGGGACGTCTCCGACACGTTAAGACTGTTTTCAAAAAACTTGCTGATGGTCGTCAGCGTCTCCTCGTCAAATTCATCCGGGGACCGCTGGCCGAATATCTCGCGGATGAACATGCGGCACAGAGGGATGGGCAGCTGATAGATCAGCCGTCCGATACCCAGAGTATTGTACGCCACCACATTGCTGTCCTCAAAGAAGATCCTGCCCACCTCCAGAGCCAGATTGGCTTCCTTGTAAGAGCGGGACACCTCCTTCAGTTCATGAACGATGGTGCCGTAGGATACCCGTATGTTCCCGCCGTCCACCGTGCGGAGCATGGAATCCGCGATCCTGGCCAGCGCCTCATAGTGCTCCTGCTCTCCCAGCTCCTTCACCACTACAATGTGCCTCTCATCGATGAACGTGACAAAATCCTTCTGTTTTTCCGGGAACAAAGCCTTGAGCTTGTCCAGGGTATTGTTGTCATTTTCCTTCTCCGTCTCCACTACAAACACTACCCGGTGGGCGTCCGTGGCTACATGCTGTTTCTTTGCCCTGGAATAGATATCCACCAGCAGGAGATTGTCCAGCAGCAGGTTCTTGATAAAATTATCCCGGTCAAACCGTTCCCGGTAAGCCACCAGCAGATTGCGCAGCTGCAGGGCCGTCATGCTCCCTATCATCTCCGACTGGGGATCCGTCCCGTCCACAATGAGGATATACGACGGCTGGGGCCCGTCACAAATCTTGTACAGCAGACAGTCGCCCAGTTTCTGCATTTCCTCCTCAGACTGGACAAGCTGCTGGATACTGCTTCCGCCGGCTACATGCCTGGACATCGTGCCGGCCAGTTCATTGCCGGCAGGATCAAGCACTGCCATGTCTTTTTTGGAGATTCCCTTTATACTATCTAATGTGCTCTGCAAGATTTGATTGGAAATCATATAATCCCTCCTGTGGTGCGCATAAAACTTCAAATATTATAATATAGCAAAACCACAAAAAAATAAAGTGTAAATTTTGTGAATAATTACTAAATGATGGATACGGAACCTGAAAAACGCGAAAAATGCCCTGCAGACAGGCAGGGCGCGGCGGCAGAACCACCTTTTTTACTTTTCCTCCACGATATGTACATCCACCTGATTGTACGGTATGACAATGCCGTTTTCATCCAGGGCCTTCTTGATATCCTCCCGCAGGGCAAAGAGCACGTCCCAGTAATCTTCCGTGGCTGTCCACACCCACACCTTGAGTTCTACGCCATTGGCTCCCAGTTCGTCCACCACAACCTGTATGGGGTCATCGGGGAGGATCTTTTGGTTTGCGCCGATAACAGCGAGAATGGCCGTTCTCGCCTTCTCAATATCATCCGGGTAGCTGATGGAAACCTTTACGTCCACCCGCCGTTTTTCAAAGGCAGTCACGTTTGTGATGACAGAGGATGTCAGTTCGCCGTTGGGCACAAGCACCAGCTTGTTGTCCAGCGTGATGATCCGGGTGTAAAACAGATCGATGCGCTCCACCTTTCCCTCTACCGTTTTCGCCACCACATAATCCCCCGTCTTAAAAGGCTTGATGATAAGGATCATCACGCCGCCGGCCAGATTGGACAGGGCTCCCTGGAGGGCAAGGCCGATGGCCAGGGAGGCAGAAGTAAATATCGCAATGATGGAAGTGGTCTCTATGCCCACCCGGCCGCATATGATAATGCCCAGCAGGATGTACAGGGTCACGTTGACAAGAGAGCTGAGAAACTTCTGAATACTCTCATCCACGCGGGATCTTTCCATGATATTGTTCATCATTTTTATCGTGATGCGGATGACTACCCGCCCGAGAAAAAACAATACCAGGGCGATAAGCACATTGACCCCGAAATTGATCATCCTTGGAATAAACCCTTCCACGGTCTCAATGATAGTTTCCGCTTCATCGATCACATCCTGCGCCGCCTGGTGTGCATCCCCCGCGGCAAGTATATATGACATATCCATACTATCCTCCATTCCTCCTGATCGCATGGCGATTCTTCTAATCATTTTATAAACTATAACCTGCCCCTCCGTCAAGAGATTTTATCCTCTGCCGTGTTCTTCCGCCTGCCGGACGGCTCCGGGTACTGAAAAGCCTTCCCCCAGCACTTCCCGCACGTCAGACACCATAACAAAGGCCGCCGGGTCCGTCCGGGCGATGATCTCCTTCAGCCGGACAATCTCCCTTCTCCCCGCCACGCACATAAGTGTCTGGCGATCCTGCCCGGTGTACATCCCCCGGGAAGACAGCCCCGTGACGCCCCGTTCCAGCTGTTCCATGATGGCCCCGGCTACCGCCTGCCACCGGTCCGTGATAATGATCACGGCCTTGGCGTGGCTGCCGCCTTCTACCAGAAGATCCGATACTCTGCCGCTGACATACAGCGCCGCGATGGCATACAGCGCCATGGGAATGCCGAAAACAAAAGCGCCCGCCAGCACGATAACTCCGTCCATCACATGAAACAGCACCACTACCGACACACCGGGAAAAAAAGGCTTCAGCACCGTGGCCAGCATATCGGAGCCTCCTGTCGTGGCGCCGGTGCGCAGCACAAGGCCCAGTCCCGTGCCGCTTAACAGTCCGCCGAACAGCGCGGAAAGGATCATGTCGCCCTTTATCAGCGGCACTGCCGGCAGCACAAACAACCACAGCGACACCAGCATAGCCGCCCCGAAGGACCGGCTGATGAACCGCCAGCCGAGCTTTTTCCACGCCGCCAGAAACAGCGGCACATTCAGCACGGTATTGGTCAGCCCGACCGGCACGGACAGCCCGTATTGCGCCCCCAGCTCCTTTACAATGATGGAGATACCGGTAAAGCCGCCCATGACCATGCCCTGAGGATCCAGGATACTCTGCACCACGAAGGCGAACAGCCCCGTGCCGACGATAATGTACAGACAATCTTTCCAGTTACCTTTCATATGACCGCTCCTTTCCGGATCTTCCGTATGGACCGCGGCCTCAGAAAAGAAGCGGAGCGGGTCATACAAAAAGAGCCATGAAAATTATCTCTCATGGCTCTTATTATACGATCGAAAAAGAACTCTATCCCCGTCCGGGACTTTATTCAGCTGTTGCTGTTGACGATACGCCGGAGAATGGTCTTGTCTATCATGGCTTTGATCTTGCTGCCGGGCTTTTCAGCGGAATGCGCGTGCCGGAATTTATCCGATATTCCGATCCAGAGACGGCCGTTGATCTTTGCCCCGTGTTCACAGATGAACTGCTCCTGATAGGGCACCGGCAGTCTGGACAAGATCACGTCGGGCATGACACGATTGATATCATTGATCACCGTTTCCTCCACGCCGGCTTCGGGGTCAAAGGCAAACGCGCCTGCCACCATAAGACCGGGGTAGAATTTGTCTATATATACCCGGAAAAACTCATATTGCTCTTCCGTAGTGCCCAGCCAGTAAACAGACTTCTGCTCCCGCACAAAATCCATAAAAAGACGGCTCAGCAGCACGTTCTGGCTGATGGCTTCATTTGTCAGCGTGTAAAAATCCGGCAGCACATCCGCCACAGCGGTATCGCCCACTACGGCCAGGTCGACCCTCTGCATTTTTTTCTGAAGGCTTTCATCCGATGCCAGCGCTTTCAGCAGGTCCCCGTTCACCAGATCCACCACATACAGCCTGTCGTCGCGGAACGCTTCCTCTGCCTGACGCACCATATTTTCCAGATTGGAATTATCCAGCTTTACACCGCATACCTCAATGGTCTGATCCACAGTATTTCCACCTTTCCCATACTGCTCGTACGGTTTCTGCATGCATTTTAGGCATTATATACGAAAGATGTTACAATACAAGTGGGATTATACTAATTTTATATAAACATTTTGTTACAATGTTCCGGGGACGCGGTACAAAATTTGTCTTTTTATCTCCGCGATTTTCTGCCCCTTTGTCCCGGGCTCCCCGTCACTCCGCATAAACGTACGCCTCTACAACCGCGATCTTTCCATCGTCTCCCAGATAAAAGGAATAGCCATAATCCTCCGTTTCATACAGATAATAGGCGCTTCCCTTTACCAGCTGCTCCCCGCCGTACAGCTTCTCCACCGTATCCGGATCATCCCCCACCTGAACGCCGCTGCCTGAGACGCCGCTTTGGTCGAGCAGGCTTATGGAGCTGACGATATCCTTTCCGTCCATCGGATAAGTGATGATCTCCGCGCCATCGTAGGTAAATGTCTTTTCATAGCCATCATACACGTAGCTCTGAGTCTCCTGACAATCCAGGGGCTCCCCAAGGCTCTCCTTTACCTTGTCCATATCGTCCCCGAGGGCAATGGTCACATTTCCCAGCCGCACCTCCACAGGCGACAGGGGCGTCTCCGTGGCAGCATCCTGTTCTCCGGCGCCGGGCTGCCCGGTCTCAGCCTGCCCGTCAGCCGCGCCGTCCCGTTTCCCCGGGGCGCAGGCAGAAAGAGTCCCGCAGAGCAGTATAATCATCCAAAATATGGCTGCGCGTTTTTTCATCATGATCTCCTTTCCGGAGCGTTTACGCAAAAGACGGCCTGCCGTCCGGCAACTTCTCCGTTTTATACTAACAGGATACCGCACGCAGCGCCTGTTGTCAACGGACCGGCCTTCTGCCTTTCCCCGCCTCTCTGCCCCGGGAAAATGATCCGTATAAGAACTTGTCCTCTCTCATTTATTGCTTTTCTCATACAGATCCTCTGATCTCATTTAACTGTCCAA
The DNA here is from genome assembly GCA_947623905.1 of uncultured Lachnospiraceae bacterium. GTDB lineage: Bacteria > Bacillota > Clostridia > Lachnospirales > Lachnospiraceae > CANQHX01. The sequence continues at coordinate 969 of CANQHX010000001.1, read as the reverse complement.
TGCCTTTCATATATTCCTCCGCTTCTTCCTCCTTCAGGGAAAAGCGTTCCGAAAGACGACTTATGATCTGACGGTCCGAAAGTCCCTCCTGACGGGAGTTCTGTATACACATCAATATACGCATTCCGAACAGGATACCATCCTTCTGCCCGTCCAGCCAGGAGCTCTTGAGGTAGGCGTCATGGTCACGCTCCGCCTTCTCTCGGGCTTCGTACTCCAATCGCGCCATCTCATCCGCGCTCAGTTTCACTACCTGTCGGTAGGCCTTTTCAATGTATGGATCTTTTACTGCCATGTTTTTCATCTCCGTTCGTGTGTTGCTGTTTAAAAACTTTGCCCAGTGCAGCAGTTTACTCTCTGGATATGCTCCATCTTTTATCTTTGGCAGCTCCAGCACATGGACCTCCAGGATGCCCAGCTTGTCATCCCCGTACTCCGGGAGAGTGCCCGTGGGCAAGAGCACCACACTCTTTATCTCTTCCGGCGGAATGCCCAGTATGGCAGACAGGAAACCGGTGCGGACCTCTTCGTCCTCCATGAGGCGTTTAAAACACACGTCCACCCTTGGCCGCATGATGAAATCATCCGGCGGCGCAGCACTGTCGGACTTGCGGCCGCCCTCAGCACCATATGTATCTTTATCAAGCAATAAAAATTCCTCCTTTAATTATAAAGCAGTAAAATAGGGGTGTAAATCAACGGGAAGTTTAAAGATCTTTATCAGAATAGTATAAAAAGAAATTACAGATATCCGGCTCCGGAATGGGGTCAGCTGCCGCCTGTATGCAGAAGACGCCATGCAACATAAATATGATATTTTTCGTTACAATCTTTATATTACATTTTTATTATAAAGGATAAAATTGAAAAAGTCAAGAAGCAAAAAAGCATAGTTTGTGTCAAGTACTCGTTGGCACTTTTCCTGTTTCCTTTATGAGTTCTCGTTTTTAATGCTATAAACACTGCCAT